>JANQHA010000633.1 GCA_028282865.1 Oligoflexales bacterium | reverse complement strand
GGCACAAACTCCCATATAGACACTGCCTTGTTATCCCGTCCAACCATATCTTGAACACTGTCAATAGGCCGGACAACTCGAGTAATAAAGTTAGTCGTGGGGTTAACCTTCCTATCTTCATAAGCGACTACCGCATCACGCCACCTTTCCTTGCGATCTGGAACCTTATCAAGCTCGACGCCATCGACACCAAGGCTTTTCATAACAATAGAATTCACCAGTATCATTGCTTCACCGAGTCGACGGATTTCTGGGTCCGAAGATTGTTTCAGTAGTTCAGCAACAGCTCGCTCTTCCTCACTCACTGCCATTGCTTCCTTGTGGACGTCAGCTTGTAACCGACTGAATGATACCGGTGCAACCTGATCCGCTAAAGGCTCAGGGACGGTTTCTATTTTCCCGTTTTTAGGATTAACAACCCTAGTAACAGCACCCTCTGGAATCTCTACAAATATTAAGTCGGTTCCGTTAATCGAGCCCTGGCCAATCGAGGGTCCAAAATGTCGGAGCTGCCGCTTGTTATCACCAAAGGCCTCCAAAATAGACTCAAGGATATCGATCCGATCAAGCCTTTTGCCTCTATCGTAAAACCGTTTGAGCTTCTCGCGCTCCTGCCCTTTGATTAGCCCGGTTGAGGTCAAAGCCTGGGCCGCCTTTTTTCCGTATGCACCAAGGCTCTGCAGATAAGTTACTAGAGAGGCACGCTTACTAGAACTATCGGGAAAAGTTGCCAAGGCTTGGACCAAACGCATACGTAAAACACTTCGCGATCGATCCGTAAGGATTTTAGTTTTAGCATCTACGTAGGCACTGATGAACCTATCTGATTTAGCTTCACCTAAAATAAGGTCAATAATTTTATCTTGATATTTTTCTTCGGACAGCAGCCCTTCTGACTCGTCCAAAATTGAGGCGAGCACCCAACCTCTGGTTTCAAGGTCGGCATTGTTAAAGTGACGTAACCCAGCGAGCACCCAACGGTGGGGCTCACCAGCGTCGTTCTTCCATTCCGACATAAACTCAGGCACTTCATCACGCACCCCCAGAAGAAATTCCAGCAACTCATAACGGTCCTGGTTATGCTTCATAAACTGAGACAATCTCTCGACAAGGTCAAACGCCCCTACATGGTCGCTTTCGGTCCAGTCCTGAGTCTTACCTTCATCTAAAAGCTTGGTTTCTGGCAGCGTGGTCATCAGCGTATGCTCAACGTAATTTATAAGTTCAGTCTTAACTGCAGACTTCTCGGGAAAAAGCTCATTAATCGTTGTATCGACTTCTTTGATTATCGGACGAACTTCATCAAATTCAGGAAGCCAACCTGTAGCGCCATCTTCGGTGACTCCTGCAACTTGCCCCGAGAAAGCAATCTTCTTGAGTTTGCCGCCATACTTTTCAACACCATGATGGGCATTAAGGCTGATAATACCAAGAAGCATTTTATTCTCATTATAATGAAGTCTTTGGAACATTGTTGGATCAAGAATTTTTTCACGAATCCGTTTAGGTAGGTTAGCAAAGTTTTCCATCACAGCCTTTTTTTCAGGCCTACTCAAGTCATCCCAACGGCCGTCAAACCTAATACCAAAACGCTCAAATGTGTGTTCAAATAATAAATCTAAAGAGCTATTACCTTGAGGCTTATTATCAGGCTCCCAAAACCTAACAAAGCCTAGATCTGCATAACGAGCCGCGGAATCAAATAAAACCTCTGCATCGACACGGGACCAAACTTCTCGATTTTTGATCATAATGTCTTCAAACCAGCGTGAACTAAAGCGCGACCCTAAATTAGCAGAGAAGACAGGGTTACCATCTTTATCAAATGACCCACTGCCGCCGTTATAAGCCTTAAGCTCTTCATTTTTGTAACTCCACTCAAGGTAAGGAAGCAAGCCATCGGTGTAACCAAGCATAAATTCCAAACGGGTTTGAGGGTTTTTACCGGCTTGTTCGTCGATTATTTCCATTATAACTTCATCGAAGCCCCAATCGTGCTGCCAATAACGTAAGTCAAACAAAGTGTGCATAGTGGCAGTGGCCCAGTTGCTACGCGGAACATTTGGATTATTAGAAGGATGATAATGATGATACCAACGCTCTTTAATCAGGGATTGATAAGCTTTTTTGTAGTCGCTGCTTTCCGCTTCTGTAAGTCGCAAACTGTCTCGAGCACCAACATCTCCCACTAAATAATCTGGGCGCATAGCAATGCCCATAAGCATGCCCTCTTCTGGGTGATTTTTTTGGAGCCATTTGACAAAGTTACTATTTTCTCTAAGCACTTCACCTTGGGTCAACCCCGCCGGCAGCTGTCGAGCATCTTTATCAAAGCTAATAAAGCTTCGAATATCATAAAGAAACGCGTTGCTTTCATTAGACTGACCATCCGGGAACAAGACTCCCCTCATACCACTCGGGCTCAGATTTCTGAGCAAAGGTCCATTAAAGCCATCTTTTTTTGTAAGGCCTCTTAGATGCGCGATCATATCACTTCGATTAGGTTGCTCAGCTTGATCGACCATATCTAACAAGCCAGGGTTAAGAGCATACGCCACCGTTTTAGCAACAAAGCGGTCCATCTCTCCATGCTCAGCTACTGCCAGAATGATGCTATCGATCAACCGCTCCTCGAGCTGCCGATAGCTGCCAAGAAACTCTGGGCTAGCTAAGGTCGACCGATCAACTAAACCAGCTGATCGTAGGCGCTCGATCTGGCGTAGATAATCTCTTATCTGCACAGAAGCCTCTTCAGACCAACCATTTGCGGCAATACTTCCCAATGCCGCTCGGTTCAGTTCTGCTAAGTAGACACGACTAAACTCAGCATCGAATAGGCTCTTTGCAAAGTCGATATTGAGAGTAAAACCACCCCAGTTATGTTCTTCAATGTATGTAGCCCTATTCTCAATATGATTAGGCAGCGATTCCTGTTCAAACTCACGGATAACGTGTTGATGTGCTTCGATGGTATTAGCATGGCTAAGCATAACAGTAATTAAACGCCGTAATTGAGAGGTTGCTTTGGCTTGGTTTAGTGCCATATAAGAATTAATCAAGATCTGAAATTCATAATCAGTGGCTTGACCAATGCGAGAAACCTCACGGAGGGATTCAATACGATCTTCGTCTGTCTTTGAATTTTCCAATAATTTTTCAGAAGCATTTATGTAGGCTTTCATTAAAGACTCGATTAGCAGACCAAAGCGCGGACTAGTTTGAGCATTACCTTCCGCTACATCGACTTCTCGAATCTGATTTATTAGATAAATAAATTTATCAGGCTGTGCAGTATCAACCAGATCCAGATTATCTAAAATTGTCTGACGACGCCTAATGGTGTTCTGTCGGCTTATAGAACCTACATGATTCCGTAGATTAGCAAGGGCTCGAATTCGCTGATTTCTAATATGACCTACATAATCTTGATGGAACCCAGCATCGTCAAAAACCGTTTTGATAGGTTGCTCAAGTTCTGTAATTACCCCTTCAACACCGTCTTGATACCCAGTTAAAAGTGCGTCGTATAAGGCTTGAGCTTCCTCTAACTTTTCCTTCGCAACGGCGATATCATTTTTAACCTTCTTTAGGCCCTCTTGGCTGGCTTCATGACTCTTCTTCTCAAGTTCAAGCCTGATCATTGTATTTTCGCGTGCTTTGATAGTATCCCTGGCGGAATCATAAGGATAGGATGAATAGTAAATAGAATTAACTTTTAGCTCAGAAAATTGTTGATCATCTATATTTATAAGATTGATCATCTGCCTAAAAGTCTGTGGCTTGAAACCTTCTGGGAGAATATTCTTCCTAGCAAGTTCCATAGCTCCACTAATTTCCGCAGCGAGCCGCCCTTCTATGTCAATCCTCTCTTCTTCAGAAACCAGGTAATCTGTCCAAACTTTAATTTGGCCCATATAGCGGTCGAATTCATCAGAGAATGGCGAACTTGGAGTTTTCTCATTTGGAAAAGTGATGACATATTGGTAGGCCTCTACTGCTGCTTTATAGGTTTTTCCAGAACTATCTGGAATGGAAGCTATCAATTGATCGACTTTATTAATTTGAAATGTCTTTAGCAAATCCGTATCAAAAAACTTCGAATAGAAAGGGCCAACCAAATCTGTTTTGTAAGTTGATGGGTCATGATTGGCAACACTATTGCCAGATGTTGTTTGATTAGCTATCGAAGCATCAGCCACATTAATTTGACTCGAAATAGTTTGATCACCTGAGTGAGAATCGCCATAAAGATCTTGCTTAATACGCAAGCCATCGACCGCAGCATGAGGGTTATAGCCCATTTCAATCACTGTTTTGATGGCATGAGCGCTTGCTTCATTTATCACGGCAGCTTTTTTTGCTCTAGTGCTGGCACTTTCACCTTCTTGAGCCTCTATACGCTCGATGCGCTGTCGAAGGTCAGAAGACTTTTCGCTAATAGCTCTACGAATTGCAAATATCAAATAGTCATCTGTCGTAACTATCCTGAGTTCACCTAAAGAGATCTTAAGAAGCCTCCGGCCAGATTGAAGTTGAAGCATTTCCGTGAAAGGAACCATGGTGTCAATGATAGCCACATCGACCGGCTGGTTACCATCATCCGCGTTGAGTGCCAAAGTAGTCATTAATTCAAGTGCATGAATAAGTTGCTGAAACTCAGAAGCTGCCGTGTGATCAGAATCCAATGAAAATAAGGACTGACCATTCTTACTCAGGTGTTGCTTCAGCTCCATGTGATTCGCAAGATCGACCGTACCAATAACTGCTACGCTGGGCTTTGCTGATGCGGTATTTAGACTTAATAAGATGCAAGTTGCCAAAAAAATTCGTAATATTAACACTTTCATTTAGAGCTCGATCCAATTTTAATAACAATAAAAAGACTGGGCTTTCTATCACTAAAAATTAAAACAACCAAACAATTTATTAAAATATCAATATAGTTAATATAATAAAATTACCTGGCAGCGATATATTGCATAACAACTTTTTACTCAATAAATACAGGTATTTAAATAAATGAAATCATCGCAGCTCCGGTATCAGCGAGATTTCGCTGGCTACCTACACAAAGGCACCCAGAATTAGCGCTAACGACCTACTAGTAACTATTTGAAATAATTAAGATTTATTGTTTTTTTTGGTTTTTACTTAAAGACGTCAGCCAGCATGTCGATAAGTTAGATAGAGAAAAACTCGAGCCTTAAAATAGAGGCCTTTGGGAGCGTAAATGAAGAATTATATTTTCAAATACGGATTCATGGTAGCAAGCATACTGTTTTTATTCGTGAACTTTATTGCCTGCGGAAGCCAGTTTTATCAGGTAACTATGGAAGACGATTTCCAAGAAGATCGTTTGTCCGAGGAAGCCTTGGACCCTAAATCTACTCAATATGGCATCCACTCACTAAATGGCTGGCATGAGCTACCAATTAACTTCCGCTTCGGAGAGAATTTAAATGCGGTTCAAAAGAAGGCGTTGATCACAGCAATGAAGTCCTGGGAAAGTGCTGTTGGTCAAACCCTATTTAACTATAAAGGCATCCACACGGGAGTAAATGGAGACTCCTTTGGCGATCTTTACTCTTCTTTAGATGACCGGATCAATGGCCATTACCTGGACGGAGATTGGGGCAAAACCAAGAAGCCTACCGTAGTATTAGCAACTGCGATTTGGGACAACCTGTCGACTGATCGGAGCCAAATAGCTAGTGCAGATCTTCGCTTCAATAACGAGAACTATCTACTTGGCGATAGCCTCGTCATGCTAGCGACCGATGAAAAAGAAGTAGTGGATATGGAGTCATTAGCCTTGCATGAGCTCGGTCACCTTATCGGACTCGCTCATGTAGACTCTAAAGTCGACCCTAACTCAATTATGAACCCTCATCTCTACATTGGAGAGGGTCTGACCTCGAGAAAAATATCTCGCGGTGATATCATTCGGGTACAAAAAATATATGGTTGCGAAGGTGCCGCTTGCGATATCGATAAAATGGTGCAGAGCATCGAACTTAGTAAAACCCCGGGTC
>JANQHA010000534.1 GCA_028282865.1 Oligoflexales bacterium | reverse complement strand
TCGCATATTCCGAGGAATTAAAGCATTCTGGACAAAAGACTTTACTCATCTTTATGGACGAAATCCATCGCCTTAATAAAGCGCAACAAGATGTGTTGTTACCAGCATTAGAGAGCGGAGTGATAAAATTTATTGGAGCCACTACCGAAAATCCTTCGTTCGAAGTAAACAATGCTGTGCTGTCTCGTTGTATGGTTTTCAAATTTGAAAAATTAGACCTCCAAGCTCTAGCAGCTGTTTTAAAGCGTGCTTTGAGCCATGAGCTGGCAGGGTTTTCTGAAAAGAAAGTCGACGAGGCCCTGTTGCTGGCAATCGCAAAATCAGCAGATGGCGACGCCCGCAGAGCATTAAATGTTCTGGAGGCCGTTATTAAGAGTGTACCGGAAGATCAAGTAACTATTGGTACGGCTGACTATGATCATTTAACCGCAAATTTTAATCGAAATTTCGACAAAAATTCTGACTACCACTACGATACGATCTCGGCATTTATCAAATCTATCCGTGCCAGCCACCCGGATGCAGCTTTACACTATTTAGCCAGAATGATCGATGCTGGCGAGGATCCGACTTTTATTGCACGCCGTATTGTGATCGCTGCCAGTGAAGATGTAGGAAATGCTAATCCTATGGCTCTTCTTGTGGCTACCTCAGCTATGCAAGCGGTCCATATGGTCGGTTACCCTGAAGCTCGCATTATTCTTTCTCAAGCGGTAACTTATTTAGCCTCATCTCCGAAAAGCAATCGTTCCTATGAAGCTATTGATAAAGCTATAGCAGATGTAAAAGCGCTGGGGGCTTTGGAAGTGCCTTTACATCTGCGCAACGCACCCACCAAATTTATGAAAGAACTTGGTTATGGTAAGTATTATACTTACGCTCATTCTGACCCTAAGGGTGCTAGAAACTCAACTTACCTGCCTAAAGAATTGGCTGGCAAAGTCTACTATGACCCGAGCAATATCGGAGTTGAAGCGCAGTTAAAAGAGAATCTAAAAAACCTGCGCCCTACTAAAGATTAAAGCCTCTAATATTATTATGTCTAAATAAGACCTGTCAGATCTTTGGACTGATTCCAGGAATCTGTTCTTAAGCTAAAATCGAAAAAGTTCTAAGACTTAAACCGTACCTGGGAGACGGCCTCACAGGTCCTCGAGAACACTACCGGAGTCGACTAAATGAACCTACAAGAAAACCTAAACCACCCCACCCCCTACCTAATGGAGCAAATCATGTCTGCCAACTCTAAAATCCTTCACGTCGATGATGCCCCCGATATCTTAGAGCTGCTTGGAGCTATGATTAGAGAGCACTTCCCTAACGAAATCCTGACAGCTGCCACCGTCAAAGCAGGCGTAGAAATCCTTCAGTCTACTAAAGGCATCGACCTAGTGATCACCGACTACGATATGCCAGAAGCAGACGGCTTAGACCTCATCAAACAGATCAGAGCACTCGGCATGAGCATACCCGTCATCTTGATCACAGCTAGCCCAGACATCTACAAAGAGGCAGCAAAAAGAGCCGTTAAACCTACGGCCATATTCACCAAACCCATCATCGGCCCTGAGATCATTCATGCCATCAGGTCCTATATTTAATCACCAAGCCAGGGAGGAAAGACCATGAAGTGGCGCAGCCTAGATGTCGTGACCTTAGGAGATTTATCAGATGTGGTGGTAGAAATCGTCGCTTCGCACGACCACGATGCAGCAAACGAGCTGATGGAGGCCTACATTAGGCACACACCTTTTGCCAAAACCAACCTCGCCTACTTGAGTGCGGCCTATGACCAAAGCTTTGGTGAAGAGGTGAGAAAGACCTTTACGCTGTCTCACCCCATCTTAGGAGATCACGTCTCTACGATTGATCGAAAGCTCGTCGAGCAGGTGCACCTGCCCATTGAAGAAGACTTTGCACGCTTTAGCTCGTATAAATCTAGCTGACTAAAACCACTAGCCTTGTTAAGAGATATAGCCGAAAGGCCCATAAAACTTTTCTTTGCATATTTTTTTTTTCTGTTACTATAGAGAGCGAAACGTAGGCGGGTCTTGCTTACGAGAGATTCCTGA
>JANQHA010000491.1 GCA_028282865.1 Oligoflexales bacterium | reverse complement strand
AATTTGGAAATATCAAACACCGGACGACCTCCACGGCGATAAAGCCTAGTGGAGCCGGAGTCGTAAACCAAATCGAAGTCGTTTGCTAAGTCTCGAAGCAAGGATTGCGTCCGCCTATAGCGGTTGAAGTCATTCATTTTCCAACCCAATACATAGTCAACTGTCATTCCGACTCGGGCTTCGTAGCTGGAAAGAAAGATAGCAGGCATCATACTTTCAACCGAACCCAGATAGCGATAGGGATTGACGCTCGATTTATAGCGAATAGGAAAATAACTTTTGGAAGCTTCATAATTTGCAAGGTTTACTAAGTTCCTTTCAGAGGCATAAAGTGAGCTAATATGTAAAAAAGGTTGAAACAATGACTTCATTTTCGAATCACCATCTAAGACAAACGATTGCCCAGAAACCATTAAATATGACGAACCAGTCTTCACTTCTGGCGCCGCAGCCATAAACTCCTTAACTTGTTCATCAATGAGGTGGTACTTTGGCAGGGCGAGCAATGGTCGCAAACTTCCGACAATCAGGAACAAAGCCATACAACCGCGAATAACACCAGAGTGCCAATGAGTTTTTACTAACCAGGCGCATAGAAAAAAAATAGGAAAGAGAGCGATCCTTTGGTTGATAAATAGTCCAGCTCCGTATTGGTAAGGCGCGATAACATAGAGCACCAATAAGAGCGAAGCACAAAGTAGCAGGCTACCTTGAGCTAAAAAACGCTTCTCAAGTAACTGCTTGTATAATGTATAGACGACAGCGAACCACAGAACAATGCTCATTGCAAACAGCACTTTTGGGTCGACTGAAGTAAAGCTCTGCAAAGAGGAGTTAAAGAAAAAGTACTTAAATAAATACTCCTTGCTCATAGACCAATTCATGCTCGAATTATTTTGAGTAGAGAAAAAATAAATCACCGAGGCAGCCGGTATCATCGCCATCAAGCAATTTGCAAGATCATTTATCTTAGATTGAAAACTAAATTTTTCACCGGTTCGACCGCCAATTATGAGGGACATAATAGCTACGGTAATAACCGGCAAGGAAACAGGGTGCATTAGCACCGAAAGTAAGCCAAGAATACTTAGATACGCATAAGACCTAACGCCTCCCTTAGAGCGAAGCCAAAAACCAATCGATAATAGGGCCATGCCCATAGAAAAAACGAAGTTATAAAACCCCATATGCAAAAACCATGAGTAGGTAAAGCAAAAGCCTAAGCAGCTCATGACCTTCGCTTTAGAATTAATAGAAAGAACGAAGTAACGAAAACAGAGTGCGAAAAAAATGATCATGAAGCTAATAAATATCTTTTCTGTAATCATAGCCGAGAAAAAATAAGATAGACCAGCTAGTACAAAGTGATCAAACAAGTTAGAAACGCCTAAATTCAACTCGAAAAAAGAGTGGAATATAGAGGACTCGCTGAATAATAAATTCTTTAATACCACGGCGCTTTCGACATGAGTCGGGCCGTCTTGAGTCACAAAATAAGATACTGACCATATTGGAATAAGCTGAATGACGGCAAGAGCTAAAAAAAGCCCCCAACTTGATTTGAAATAGGTTAAAATACCTAGTTTGACGCGCTGAGCAAATGTAAGCACTGGAAGAATCCTTTCATCCATCGTAAGAAGTTTTGGTAATACGCTAAAGGGTTTTAAGTAAATTTTCTATGATTTTCTGGGTTGTAGGCTCAGAATTTATAATTAATTATTAAAAACCATATAAACTCTTTGGTCAAAAAGGCCATACCGACACTAAATCAGTGATTTGCGAAACTATTCCGATCAATAGAGTTGAACATATCACCGGTAACTACTATAACTTATAGACTTGTCGCACACTTAGACTATGGAGATAACCCACATGAAAATCACAATTGTCGGCACTGGATATGTCGGGCTGGTAACGGGAACCTGTTTGGCTGAGGTAGGCCATCATATAACTTGCGTCGACCTCGATGAAAGCAAAGTAGCAATGCTCTGTGATGGGCAATCTCCTATATTTGAGCCAGGTCTCGAGAAGCTAATTAGAAATAATATTGAGCATGGCCGGATCGGTTTCACTACCAATTTGTCAGAAGCCCTAACGGACTCGCAGGCAGTTTTTATAGCTGTCGGAACTCCAGAAGGAGAGGACGGTTCCGCTGACCTTAGCTACGTGCTTGCAGTTGCTAAATCTATTGGCGAACTGGCAAAAGGCGATACCCTTGCCATTGTGAAGTCGACAGTTCCCGTTGGAACCTGTGACTTAGTGGAGCAAGAGATCAATAAAGCCTTAAATGCTCGCTCGGCAAAGTTAAATATACCTGTTGCCTCTAATCCAGAGTTTTTAAAGGAAGGGGCAGCTATTGATGATTTCATGAAGCCAGACCGTATCGTCGTCGGCCTAAAAGAAGATGTTGGCCGCGAAACAATGCAAGAACTTTACAAGCCTTTTGTAACCGATGACCCGGGCAAGCTGTTCATCGTTGATAGAAGATCAAGCGAACTAACAAAATATGGCTCGAATGCAATGCTAGCCACCAGGATAAGCTTTATGAATGAGCTCTCACGGCTTTGCGAGCAGGTTGGTGCAAACATAGACTACGTTCGCCTCGGCATGGGCTCTGACCCGCGGATTGGCAAGAAGTTTCTTTATGCTGGACCAGGATATGGCGGCTCATGCTTTCCGAAAGATGTCGAGGCTCTGATCAAATCCGGCGAAAAGCATAATGAGGAGCTACTCGTCTTAAATTCGGTTAGCAAAGCAAACCGCAAGCAAAAAGAGTTCGTTGCCCAGAAGATCACCGAACATTTTGGCAGTCTTACTGGGAAGAAAATTGCCGTATGGGGGTTGGCATTTAAGCCGGGAACCGATGATGTTCGAGAAACCCCTAGTAAAACGATTATCAAGCATTTACTTGACTCCGGTGCTTCGGTTGTTGGACATGACCCAGAGGCGGTAGAGACCTTCTCTAGGGAGTTTGGAGAGCATGATAGGCTTAGCTATGCTAACGGAGCTTATGATGCCGTAAGTGGGGCTAACGCGTTGGTGCTGGTTACTGAGTGGTCTGAGTACAAAAGGCCAAACTGGACCAAGATTACAGAAGCTATGAGTGAGCGTATAGTATTTGACTTTAGAAATCAGTACGACGCTAAAACTTTAATCGATCAAGGCTTCCACTACCAGTGTATTGGTCGCCCCGACTCAAACACAAAGGCCAAATGAAAGACTTATTAAAGACCACCGTTTCCAGTGCGCCCTGTTACGTCGAAGCCCGGTTTCACCGCCGCACGGCGAAGAGTTTCATGGTTCAAAAAGGTCGGGTGGATACAGCGCATCACGCCAATACTGTGGGTGTAGGTATTCGAGCCTTAGTTGACGGCTCTTGGGGATTTTCGGCAACCAGTCAGCTGAATGCTCGAAGTTTAAAGCAAACCTTAGATGACGCTATCGAAATGGCTAAGCTCATGGGTAAGTTACGAAGGTCTAAACCCGTTTCGATTGCTAAAGGCCGCTTGGCTACCGAAGATACCATCGGACCCGACTACCAAGAACTCTACTCCATGAGTAGCTCAGAAAAACTTCACCAAATCATCGGCCTTGAGAAACAAATAAAGAACGCCTCCAAATCGATCCAATCTGCCAGCTGCAATTATAAAGAGATTTTTGAGGAAAAAGTAATTGTTACCAGCGATGGAGCTGAAGCAAGTTATAAAATTGCGCTACCCGAAGTATCCTTTAGCGCGATAGCTGAAGGTGGCGGAGAGCAGTCGTTCATGCACCAAGGGGCTGGAGTTTCCGGTGGCTGGTCATGTTTGTATGACCACCCTAGTATTCAAAATGCTACCGAGACCACCGCAAAGATTGCAGTGGACTTACTAAAAGCAAAGTACGCCGATGGTGGACTAAAAACCTGTATTCTTTCCCCGGAGATAGTAGGCCTGCTATGCCACGAAGCCATTGGTCATACGGTTGAAGCGGATTTTGTAAAGTCAGGATCGGTGGCACAAGGCATGATTGGAAAAAGGGTCGGCTCCGATTTAGTGAATATGGCCGATACTGGCTGTGAAGTTATTTCTGGTTATGCTGTTGGAAATATCCCCTTTGATGATGAAGGGGTTAAAACTGAAACTACCACCATTATTAAAGATGGAATTTTACAATCATACCTTCACAATAGGGAGAGCGCTGCAGAATTCGGTGTTGAGCCAACAGGTAATGCTAGAGCCTGGCTATACCACGATGAACCTTTGATACGAATGAGAAACACCTATTTTCTTCCAGGAGAGAGCACCCTAAACCAAATGATCTCCGATGTCGAAGATGGCTACCTGGTGGAAGGTGCCGGCAGTGGCCAAGCCGATAGTAACGGTGAGTTCATGTTTGGTAGCAGTTATATTTGGGAGATAAAATCAGGAAAGAAAACTCGCCTTCTAAGGG
>JANQHA010000449.1 GCA_028282865.1 Oligoflexales bacterium | reverse complement strand
AGAATGGTTCGTGCATACAATCCGCCGAATCGGCTGATAAGCTTACGGATAATCCCCCAATTCTTGGTCGAGCCCCCTGGAATATACCGGCTACCTACCACCACTGGATGCTCCTTGAGCTTACTAAACATCTCTGGGAGCACCGCTGGGTTATGCGAAAGGTCAGCGTCCATTTCTACCAAAGTCTCAAATCCGTTGCTAAGCCCCCATTTGAAACCTGCGATGTATGCTGAGCCTAGTCCTAGCTTGCCGGAACGTTCTAAAATATTAAGCCGATTTGGATACTGATTTATGAGCTCCTTAACCAAAGTACCAGTGCCGTCTTGGGAATCATCATCCACCACAAGAATACTGACGTCTGGAACGGCCTGGAATATGCGGGTGAGCAGCTCTTTGATATTCTCAATTTCATTATAGGTCGGAATGATGATAAGATTTTTACTCAACTGAGCTCTCCGGTGATCTTACTAGTTGTGGCAATGTATCAAGAATCATCAGATGAGCACAGTAAAAAAAATTAAGTGAATTTAATTGCTTATAACTGTTATTAGGGGAATGTTTTGGCAGGTGATGATAACGGACGCATTTATAATTTCGACGAGCAGCGAAAGAAGCGGGATTTAAGAAAAAAGAAACAAGAAGAGTATCAGAAACGTAAGCAGGCGACCCGGAATAGAATGAATGGTGCCTCTGCTTATAATCAGCCCGGCAAGCAGCCGTCAAAAATAAAGTCCTCGGTTTTTCGCTATATTCAGTTTTTCCTATTTCTTTTGGTTATGGCTTATATGATGAGAACCTGCCAAGGTGGTGGTGGGCTTTTTTAATTTTTATACCCCACTTGTCGGTCTGTTTTCTTACCAAAAGCCTAGCTTTGAACCAAATGGCTTGGTCGGCAGTCAAAGCTAACCCATTAGCTGTATTAATGCCTTCAGTCCTAATTTAATTTTTTTTGGTGACTGGTTGGAAAAGCCTAGCCTTAAGTGTGTGGGCTCGCGTGTTCTTGCTTGGTAGTTGCTTTCCGGGTGTATGAAAATTTCGTTCTCCTCAGCACGTCGCGCGAGCTCGTTGGTATTTTGGTTTACGTTGAGCCAGAGGGCCATTCCTCCTTCTGGTTTCTGCCAATCTAGTTGCACACCTTTTGCGCGGCTTTTTTCTAGGATCGATAGCATTGCCTCAAGCCTTATTTGGTAATTTTTGCGCATACGTCGCAGGTGGCGATCGAAGCCTCCGTCGTTCATCCAAACAGCTAGCGCAGCTTCGAGGATAGAGTCGTTCTGGTGAGTGACGATCCGCCGATACTGGCAGAATTCATGTAGAAATGATTTAGGAACTGCCATAAATGCTAACCTAGCGCCAGGGAACAGCACTTTTGAAAAAGTAGATAGATAGATGATCCTTCCGGTGGTGTCGAAGCTCGCCAATGGTGCTGGGGGATGACTGGTGTAGTGGAATTCATGATCGTAGTCATCTTCTATGATAAACATGTTGTTGTCACATGCTATCTTGTAGATATGTTGTTTCGCGCCAGCCGAAAGGTTGACTGTAGTCGGGAACTGGTGAGTTGGAGTTAAAAATAGTGCTTTTAACTTATGTTTTACTGACATTGCTGCCAAATGCTCAACATCGATCCCCGCTGGTGTCAAGCGAATTGGTACCGCCTTCACCCCGAGCATTTTTAAGGTTTGTAAAACCGGCGGATATGATAGTTCTTCTACACCTACCTTATCGCCTGCAGTGAGCAGTAGTCGCAGCGACATATAGATTGCTTCTTGAGAGCCATTGGTAATGATTATTTCTTTGTCCCGGATATCTCTCATAGATGCGATATAGTGGCTGACACTCTCAATCAGCTGCGGTAGGCCTTGTGGTGAATGGTAGCTCAGGATATTCCCATTGTCGCCACGAAGGCATTGTTGGATACAAGAGCGAAACTCATCGATAGGAAAAAGAGATAAATCAGGAAGTCCGGATTGAAAGTTGTATTTAACCTTAGTTGAAGGTGAGAAGTCCGCCATTCTTACTCTATGCGACCAAGGCCATTTGAATTGACTCGATTTGGTTTTGGCAGCAGATATCTTGGCGTCGATG
>JANQHA010000378.1 GCA_028282865.1 Oligoflexales bacterium | reverse complement strand
GAGTGGCTTAGCATTTCGCCAGGCTTCCATACAGCCCGGTTTTTTACTTCATTTTTTAACACTGCAAAGTTATAGCCATATCGCCGCCATAAGTCCGTTGTAGTCGGTGGAATAGGGTTGTTACCAAAAAACACATAGGCGTATTTAGGCCGGACTTTATGCATAGGAGAGTCATAGCTAAGGCTGTAAGAACGTTCATTTATACCTAAGAGACTGTTTTCCAAATGCTGGCGGGTAACCGCTTTTTCTTGGAATGGCGAAATTGAATTATTTGCTATTGCATTGGTCATACCGGTTTGATGAAAATTTAGAAACTCATTATCTTCAACAATACTACCCGCTACATCATCATTAAATGCAATGACTATTTTTACGCTTTCATCCATTAAGTCGATCACAGGAACGTCGACTGCCAAGTTATCGTCAGCTTCATTTTCTTCAAAAAACCTTTCAACTATTTTTTTTCCAACGAGCTTTGAGCTGACGCCTTCTATAACTGCTTCGGAAAGATTATTGTTTCGGTCGAGCTCAAAATTGACTTCGCATCCGGTTGCAGCTAGTGAGCTACTAGACGCAAAAGAAACTAATAAGCCAAATAATAATAAAGGGTTTAATGATTGATTTTTACGCCACGTATTTCTCACGGATATACTCCTATTTGTTGAACATGAAGGTAGGCTTCCATAGATCCTTGAAAGCCCTGTTTAATTTGTAGGCAGCTTCTACCACACTACAAATAGAGTGGTCAAAGGGAAATATGATATTTTTCTGTACTTGATGCTTCTCTTTAAAATGATCAACCATTTGTAATAACAGGTGTTTTTTTTTGCCACCTAAGGCTTTAGTGTCTAACAGGCTAAATTATTTAGCCTGTCCGGAACTCTTCTTTACCTGTGAGTGAGGTGCTCTTCACCAATATTGAGGATGATTCCAATTCTAGAAAGTGTTTCATCGAGAGTTTCTCGGCTCACGGCTCCGATTTTTTGTTTAAGCAGGTGTTTGAATTGACAATAAAAATGCCAGGGGCGGACTGGTTTTAAGCTAATCAGGCCGCCATCCCAAGCTTGACGATTTGATGAATCAACTCTTCGTACTCAACGCCACCTTGCTTGGCTGATAAAGCGAAGTCATCGACTTTATTAATAGCAGGGTTAGGGTTTGCTTCGAGGAAGTAAATCTCGCCGTTATTACTTAGGCGAAAATCAATCCGAGCGTAACCGGTGATATGAAAGAGTTGATAAATCTTCTTACTGATCCGGTTTAGCTCGTGAAGGGTTTTCTCATCGATGTGGTCTGCGTGCTCATTCTGTATACCACAATCTTTGCGGTATTTCTTATCCCATTTGACCTTATAGCTCGCAATCTTAACGGTGTTTTTAGCTGGTGATTTGAATTTTAACTCCTGAGGAGGGAATACCTGCGCTTTGTGATTTCCCATGATTCCTACATATAGTTCTCGGCCTTCAATATATTCTTCAAAGATGACGTCGACTTTATATTTTTTTTGGATAAATGATGCTCGCTCGATAGCGTCTTTTTCATTATTAACAATCGAACATGCTGATATACCTTCACTTGCCTCAAGTTTTAGTGGTTTTACAATGATTGGGTAGTTCATTCCTTTTATTTTTTTAAGCGGTGATTTAGATCTAGAAACTAGGAAGTTAGGTACTAATATATCGTGATATGAGAGGATTTTTTTACTTAGGGCCTTGTCGGCACACAGCTGCAATGCAGTTGAGTTAGCGCCAGTGTATTTGATCCCCAGCATCTCAAATACAGACACGATATTTGCAGCAAGACCGCGTTGGTTGAGGTAGGTCTCGCACATACAA
>JANQHA010000373.1 GCA_028282865.1 Oligoflexales bacterium | reverse complement strand
TTACCCCGAAGGTAACGGTAGCGTACCCCTGGCAGCGTTTTATTCACCTTCGAGCCTCGCTTTTTTATTGGAATCGGCAAAACGAAAAACTTTCTGCGTCCGGATTTGGTCCAGAGCTTGATGGCATACTTATCTTTGAAAATAAGACCGTATTTAGCCCTTACGCGGGCTCTGGGGTTGGCTTTGAATCATGGACCCAGCAAACAGAGTACGAAGAAGAGCGAGATCAGGACCTTTTTGCGACTTACTTCATCGGCATAGGCATCAGAATGAGCCGCTATTTCGGGCTCCAGGTGAGCAGGCGAGTTAAACAATATGCTGGGAGTGGGCCGCTTGCTTACAATGGTGAAAAGAGAGAAAAGGAACAGATATATACAGATATCGGCTTTAGAGCTATCTTTTGATTTGTTAGTTTGGCGAACTTTCCTTTTGCCGGCACTCGATAAAACACCGGGATAGGGTGTCTTTTCGTTCATCCGCCTAGTCTAAATAAAAGCCGTCATAGACACATGAAACCCTAAGATTTTGGTAGCTGATCTCGTATTTAGTTTCTTTGCAGTCACAAAAAGAGCTTGGAGGATATGGCTCAATTTTAACAAAGTCTTTCTCTTTCGGGACACGACTGACGAGGTACATAAATATAGACCTTTTGTCGTCGGACTCTCCTTCGCATAATGCTCCCTCATGAATTCTTAGCGAAAAGTAAATCCTTTCACCAGGAAAATACTTGTTAGTAATATCGGTGATTTCATAACCGAAGGATTTGCTTATGCCGATCCCGGTCTCGTAAGCTTTTTTTTCTTTAAAATGCTTTTTTAATTGCTTAGTAACAAAACGGTGAATAGTCTTATTGTCGTCAGCTGTATCAATAATCTCGCAATTAAAGTGATCCTTCTTAGCGGGGCTTAGTTCTTTTCGTTTCTCAGGTTGAAAAATTTTATTGCTTTCGCCGTAAAGGTATATAGCAACGCCAGCAGCATTCATTAGATCGCGGCTGGTGCCAAGGCCATCTACAGAGTCGTAGTACCCTAGTTTCCTGCCGCGAAACTTCACCTTATGTCCGAGCTCATGATAGGTAATGACTGTAAGATCTTTGATACTGTATTTTCGAATTGCTCGGTAGTTATATATAATCGGGCTATCGTGAGTACTGGAAGTATGGGCATCGAATTGTTGCGAGCCTTCCCCTAGGGTACTAGTAAAGGTGAACTCGCTAGGATCATCAGGGACGATCGCTTGAAGCTCTGGTATCGGCTTTTCGCCAATGATTTCTAGCATCTCCTGCGCGGTCTCGACTAAAAAATCGGTGCATAGATTAAATGCTCCTGGCTTTTTTGGATCTGAACTTGGGTACATCCATTCTTTAGGGCAATATTTGTCAACGAGTGCTCGGTTGTAATTTTCTTTTTTAAATTTCTTTAAGGTTTTTCTCAGTAGCTCTAAACTTTGCTCAAGGTTATTTTCTAGAAGATTGCCACCGCTGTCAGTGCGACCGCCTAAAAGTTTTTTGTCGTCAGCGTAAATTGAGCTGGCTAGGTTGATGCTTAGAGCGATTAATATGAGTGGTTTAAACTGTTTTGACAATGTCGCCTCCCACCGGTGAAAAGTGCATGATCATTTGATAAATTTTTTCGTTACCTTTCGGGTCTTCATGGTACAACTCTTGAACTTGATCCATGAATTCGTCGACTAGAACATGGTATTTTTTGGCTTGTTCTTTGGTCGCT
>JANQHA010000370.1 GCA_028282865.1 Oligoflexales bacterium | reverse complement strand
TATGAATTCAATATGTAAACGACTCATCTTACTTTCTGTAGGGCTTTGCTTAGTCAGTTGTGGAGTAACTCCAACCTCTCATCTCAACGAAACACTTCCAATTATAAAATCCGGACCTTACGGTATGGATTTTTCCGTTATCCCCGGTGGCTATTTTAGAATGGGAGAACCCAGAGGGAAGGATCAAAAAGAGGGTGAGACAAAATACAATCAACCCCAGCACTGGGTAAAGCTAACTAGAGACTATGAGATGCAGACGACTGAAGTTACCATAACTCAATGGATCTCGGTTATGGGGAAGTCCCCTTATTACAAAGCTAACGGTGAATGTAAAATAGCGATTGATCTTGAAGATAGTGCCTACGATCCCGTGTCTTGTATAAACCTATCCGAGATAGAGGAATTTATTGCTAAATTAAATAAAGTTGAAAATGATGGCTATAAGTACCGCCTACCTAGCGAAGCTGAATGGGAGTTTGCAGCACGTGGTTATTCAAAAGGTGAATACTCTAACGAAGGTCCAGTAAAAACATTCGCTTGGTTCCGGAGAAACTCTCATTATTGGGCTTAACCGGTCGGTCGATTAATGTCAAACTTCTTTGGACTATATGATATCCACGGAAATGTTTCTGAGATGGTTTCAGATGGAGACTATAGATACCCTGAAGCTGATTCGCCGTCACAAGCAATCGTCAACCCCACTATACCAAGCCCAACTCATCGCATCGTACGAGGAGGTTCTTGCAGAGAATTTGCCAGATCAGGCCGGCTCACAGAGAGAGCTAACTTTGACGCCAAGTATGCAAGCTATGAAATCGGTTTTCGTCTTGTGAGGACAACCTATGAGTAGGTTTATTGACATGAAATTTATAACTAAACAACTCACTTTGATTTTTATGACATTGCTCTTAGTAAGCTGTGGCGCAAATCCAATCCCAACCTCTCATCTAACTGAAGCACTCCCCATCATAAAACCCGGACCATATGGTATGGAATTTTCTCATATCCCAGGTGGGATTTTTCAGATGGGATCACCAGATGGTGGCCCCGGAGGATACCCCGACGAGCACCTCCACTGGGTCAAACTCACCGAAGACTATTGGATGCAAACAACAGAGGTGACACGAGATGTCTGGCTCGCAGTGATGGGGCGATATCCCGACCACGATGAAGACTGCCTGGGTGAAGAGAGCTTTACACAGCGCGATGAGTATCCCGTAGCATGCGTTAGCTGGGATGAGATTTCACGATTCATTGCGATACTGAATTACCAAACAAGAAACGATGGTTATGAATACCGGCTACCGACCGAGGCAGAGTGGGAGTTTGCAACCCGCGGCTACTCCGAAGGCCCCTATTCAGTAGAAGGACCGCTACATTCGTTTGCCTGGTATGATGAAAGTTCGGGTAATAGACCCCACGCAGTCGGCAAGTTAAAAGCCAATAAATTTGGTCTCTATGACGTCCATGGAAGTGTGTTTGAATGGGTTGCTGACTGGTATGCTCAGTACCCGAAATATTATTCTTATGACTACCCTGATGTAGATCCTAAGGGGCCTGAAAAAGGAACTCATCGGGTTCTACGGGGCGGTAGTTGGCTAAGTGAGTCTCGAAACTGCCGGGTAGCTAACCGAGGGAGGTTGAAAACTCACATCCGTTCCAATAACTTTGGTTTCCGGCTGGCGAGAACCGGCTTGCAACTTAACCGTTCAAAAAACTAACGACCTTGTCGGCATCAATAGATTTTTTATCCGCAGATAAAATATCGACATTTTTGTTCAACAGGCGTTTTACGAGATCAGCACAAAAATCTGCCGAGCCCTTTTTTGTATAAGAAGTAGGGCCGCTGTGACACTGAAGTTGTCCGTTATCGCGTTTAAAACATGGTTTAATTCGTTGAAAGGATTTGAGTTCATCTAGCGCGTATAGATCTTTCACTTTAGGAAGTAGATATAAGTTGGTGTAGAGCGCACACCCTTCAAAGCAAACTGCCGCAGACTCTCGCCTAGCTCTATTAGCAATTGCTAGTAGTTTTACCTTAAGGTCAGGGACATCAATCAAATACTTGCTGTTTTTAAGCTCGATGCTAGAAGGGTAAATATAGCCACGCTCAAAACCGTCATAACCATAAGGAACCAACGTTAGCTGATCACTGTTTGCTATGTTATCAACAGATTCACTTTGATTCACACCCTCAGAAGAAAGACTCTGTGAGGTTGACTCACTCGGGGGGGTTCCACAATTCGTTAGCAGGGCAAATATAAAAAGCGATCTAAGCATCGTATCCTCCGTAACCCTGAGGGGTTATGTTCGGATCGGAATAACGCAAAAGCCACTAAAGTTATATAAATAAGTACCTGATTACACAGGTATAATTGATATAATTATACCTGTGGATTTAGCTATCTTCAGTGATAAGAGTTGTGTCTAATTTTGTGTCGCTAACTATGTAACCCTCTGCAATTTCACGCAAAGCCGTCACTGCTTCCTTATTATTAGACGAGACCAGCGGAGTTTCGCCATCCATCAATTTCCTTGCCCTATCTGCTGCCACTGCAACAAGAGCAAAGCGATTATCGATACTATGCAAACAGTCTTCTATTGATACACGAGCCATTCTAAAAACCTCAAATTTCAGTTGGACTATATTTATTAGAAAGTGTATGTAACGTCAACTGGCGAATGGATTATTTATGAAAATTAGATCAAACCATAGCCCCATCAATCAGCTTATATGGCTCCTTTCTCCTTTTATAACGTGCACTTACCTCTCTAGCTGCGGGCTCAATTCAAAATCTTCTGGAAGCGACCGTATCCAGAGGCAAACCTTCTCGATCGATCCACCGGTCGAATATCACTTATCCGACCCTAACTGTCAGCAATCGAATACCAGATTAGCACTTAATAGCGCTAACATTTGGCATTGGGAAGGCCTTTCAGTCGTCAATTCACCTACGCAGCTTAGTAATACCAACTCCGATCAGTCTCTCAACTCTCAGATCGTAAGTGAGACTATGTTTGGCGGCCACAATAGAAGGACCTGCTATAACCCTGATATCACCCAGGGTTACTGCTTGGATGAAAACCGGCAGATTTCAAACTACTATATAAAAGAGAAGGCAAAGCCGCTTAAAATTTGCCGAAACGATTTTAATTACCCCCGCGAATCCTATGAAGGCATTGCTTTAACGACGATTCACTACCTGAACAACTCCGCGATAAATTACCAAAGGATTATGGGACAACTTTTACCAAAAGTTTCTTTGCAAATTATGCCGATGTTTGAAACTTTATACTTAAACACTAAAGATAAGCACGGCAAAGCACGTAACCTCTCTGTCTGGACGACAGACAACTTGTCTTATTCGGCAAGCTCGAAGTCAATTTTGGTTTTACCTCAGCAGTCTTCCACATCTGAGAAATATAATAAATTTTGGGAATCATCCTTTGTCTTGGCTCATGAATTAGGACATCACGTTGAATCGGTACACTATAAACATGTTTTTCGATCTATGGGCCTAAAGTGGTCTCCTGGTTTTCATAGATTTATCGACATGGAGGCGATGCGCACCGGT
>JANQHA010000328.1 GCA_028282865.1 Oligoflexales bacterium | reverse complement strand
AGGCAGTTCTCTAAGATTAAATCCTTTAGGGTCCTGCAGAAAAAGGCTCAGTCTAATTTACGAAATAAAATTAATTTGATGCGAGATAGTGTAACTCTTTTTCGCGAGAAAAACCTGTCCAGTCCAGCGCTGGTACTATTAAAGGAACTGAGTGAAGCGATCCCCAAGAATGTAAAAGTCGATGTTACTTTGTTTGATTTTAAGACAATCGAAGGTAGCGAAAGTCGTCTGATGATGAGTGCTGAGACAGAAGGTTATGCTTCTCAAGCCTCGGTGATTGATGCCGTCAAAAAAGTTCAGTCATTAAAGAATGTCGTTGAAAAGAGCAGTGGTACCAAGCCCGGGTCCGATGGCAAGGTGATAGTTTTTACTGTACAAGCTGACTATTTAGGTGGACTAGGGGGAAAAGGTTAGTGCAAGTTTTTGAGCAAATGCAAGATCAGATTTTAGGCTTGATTCGACGGATCGGGTCTAATGTCAGGCAACGGGTTTTAGGGCGAAATAATGAGACTCTAGATTTTATTATGGATAGCTTTTATAAGCTATCCCCTAAGCAGCGTTTTGGCGCGTTGGTCACAGGATCGGTATTAGTGGTCATGATTATTTTTGGTACGTTTGTCCTTTATATATCTCAAATAAACGATCTAGATAACGATTTAAATAATAGCTTCAATGCGCTGCATGAGCTTCGAGCTTTAAAAACAGAGCTAAATCATGAGAAAGCGAAATATGACCAACTAATATCTATGATTGAGAATCGTAGCCGTAACTTACGAGTGAAGCCTTTTTTTGAGCAGCAGGCTAAAGCCACCAGCGTCACATTGCAGGGCTTGAGTGACCAAGTCGTTCCTATCCAGGCCGACAACCCACTTAGTTCCCGGTTGCAATATGTTAAAGTAGATTTACGTCTGCCAAAAATCTCTATACCGCGGCTTTTGGCATTTTTAGTTAAGGTTGAAAAATCTAATAACTTCCTCGCAGTAGAGGATTTGCAGATTAGAAGCCGGTATGGCACCAAGTTATATTTCGATGCTCAGGCTAAATTTCGTGGATATGTCGTAGAAGGGTTATAGTTTGGCAAAAAAATCAGTTCCTAAAATTTTTAACAAATTAGGGCTAATGACCTTGGGTCTTTTTAGCTTTGTTTTTTTCTTATACCTCACCTTTCCTTATCAAGTGCTAAAAGAGTCTATTACAACCTCACTTAATAAGCAGTCGTCTTTTAACATTAGGATCGGTCGGCTCAGCAGTCATTTTCCTGTTGGGGTCGCTTTGGAAGATTTGAATATTAGTTCGGCCGGTCAGGTAAAATCTCTGTCGGTTAAAAGAGTGGTTACCAGTGTTAGTTTATGGCGGCTGCTACTCGGTCAACTTGGCATTTCGGTTGAGTTGGAGTCGAGAAATAAAAAGAAGTTAGGTGTAGATCTAGTCTTTGGCCTACTTTCCCTCATAAATGGGACGCCGATGCCGTCGAAGGTTTTTTTGCAATCAGACGGCTTCCAAATAGATGGCTATTTGGATTTTGCACTGGCTAATATTGCCTCGGGGCCTGGGGCTAATCCTTTATTAAGTGGGTTATTGACTCAGATTGAGTTGGTGGGTGATCTTGTTGGCAGCGCTGAGCTAAATCTGGACATGGAATCACCTACTCGGTCAAATGGCGAGATGACCCTGAAGTTGCGAGGCGGGACCTTGACTATCAATGACCCTTCGCTAAATATTGCACCTCAAAAGTTTAGTAAATTTGCTCTAGAGTCTCAGATGAAAGATGCCAAGCTGGTCATTAGCAATAAATCTGGCTTTATCACTCAGGAGATGGCTATAAACCTTGATGGCCAGATCAACTTGAAGAAGAATTTTATAAACTCGCAATTAGATGTAAATCTCGGAGTGAAATTGGAGAAGAGCCTTAAAGATAGTTTAGGGCTCATCGTCGAAATCGTTATGGGGGGCCATGATGGCCAAGGAAAAATTCGTATTGTCGGGCCTTTGTTAAGACCAAATACTATTAAAATATAAATTAAATTCAATATCTTAGCGGGTGAAATGATCGCTTTTGGTGTGTTTGACATCTCTTACTAGAACGTAATAGAATTGAAAGAGATCCAACACAAATAAATGGTTAACCTAGTGCAAGATTATTTGAAGCAGGCATACTTCGCGTTAACTGCGTACTACGAACGCGGTGAGAAAGCTCTCGACTACATCGAGTCGGGTAGCATGACCAAGTTTGAACATATGATGAACA
>JANQHA010000291.1 GCA_028282865.1 Oligoflexales bacterium | reverse complement strand
TTTTTGAAAAGGATCTTAGAGAGTAAGACGCATTTTTTCTTTTTCGACTTTCAAGCTCTTCAATCAGCCAAAGCCTATAGTCTATAGATGTTTCTGTAGCATTCTTATTCAATAGCTCCTCCGACCTTGAGGCATTGAATACCCCTCTAGGGCAACTGATAGCAAGGCATTTTTGAACAAACTGTTCAAAAAAATAAACAGCCTGCCGAAATCATTGAGGTAGACTGTCTTCTTCAACCGAATCGTTCGAAATATTCGCCAGAAAAAGCTTTACAGACTCTATTTGTGTATATAAATAGCCTAGTAAATAATAACTTTTATCATCGGAGGTATCGAGTGAATAAACGAAGGCTAATTATGTCCGCAGCTTTAGGGTTATTGTTATTAGCTGGGACAGCTTCATCTAAAGTCGATTGGGAGTGGGACTGGGGGAAATATAAAACCGACAGATTTAGCAAACCAGTATACTCTAAGATTAAACGTACGATCGGCGATTGGGTAGCTAATAATGTTGAAGATGAGTTTCATTTTGAATTTGGATGTCATCGGTTTAAAAGTGAGAGTGACATAGACCTTGGGAAAATCTATTGTACCGTAAGCTACCAAGCTCCAGAGAAGGGCGGATTAACATTCTTCACTTTTGATAAGAATGGCGGCAGTGCTGTTTCAATTCGCAGTATTGATGATTTTAACTGATAGCGACGCTAAACTATTACATTTGATTCATCAACTCTCGCACAACCGGGGTAAAACGACCGAGTTGTTCTAACGTGGATAATGCTTCTGGATCGATGATTGTAAAACTCCTCTAGAAGCTTCCACGCCGATTTCTTTTCCTCAGAGTCAATATCAGAAGATATGTTCTGGCCTATCCTGGTTTGAAACCAACTATAAAATTAGCAGGTGTCGACTTAACCACCGCTAGAAGAAATGATATATTAGCTAAAGCGGCTTGAAGCCAGATTTTAACTAAGCCCATAGAGGCAATTAAATGCCGCCGACTGACATAAACTCATCTAGGGACCCGATGGATAATAGCTCACAACAACCAATTGTACTCTACGATGAGGACTGTTTCCTCTGCCGGTCTTTTGCCGCGATAGCCGGAGCAAAAGTCACCGATGAGATACATTTTGAATCTTGGCAAAGTTATAAACAACGATCAGGCTCGCCGCTAGAGTCAGACAAGCTTAGAGTTTTGTTATCTGACGGTACTCTTATAGAGGCTGAAGAAGCTTGGGAGTGGCTGCTGCGAGAGCACAGTAGCCTGAAGCCGCTAGGGTGGATGGCGGAAAAACTTGGCATAACCAAGCAAACGGCACGAGCCATCAGAAAAAGTGGCGATGCTATTCGTAGGTTTTGTAGAAAATGCAAAAGGTCCTAGTAAACAAGTATCTTCTCATGTTTTAAATAGTTTAAAACCTTATTTCTTTTTCGTTTTTTTGCAGTCTCTAAAGCAGTCCAATCATATCGCCCCTTCATGCTGAGCTCTGCTCCGCGGCGTATTAGAATCTTAACTAACGCGACATGATCAAATAAAATAGCATTCTGTAATGGATTGGAGCCATCATAAGCCCTATCTTGAACTTTCGCCCCTTTTAGGATGAGGTACTTCGAAATATCGAGGTGATTCATCATAGTAGCGACAATCAATGGTGTAGCACCGTATTCGTCCCGGTGACTTATGTCAGCGCCTTCATTTACAAGCGTGCGCACCACTACTAACTCGCCGTCCATAATAGCACCCATAAGACGAGAGTTAAGAACCCCCTGCTTACTGCTATAATCATGTAATTTATTAGAGCTGTCGATGATGGCAAAATTATCACTTGCTACGGAATATACTGCGAAAAAAAGCCCGGTAAACGTGACTCCAAAGACCCATAGTGACTTCTGATACATGTTAAAACCCCCTTTCCACAGACCTAAATCTCATCGGAAAAAAACTCAGAAATTTTAACAAGTAACAAAAAATAGCTATTTAGACTTAATT
>JANQHA010000544.1 GCA_028282865.1 Oligoflexales bacterium | reverse complement strand
GGAATAGATGCAATGAATAAATAGACGGGACAAAGCCACAAATAACGCCACAAAAACCAAATCCCCTACAACAACTACCGGTGTAATTAAATCTTACATTGATTGAAAGAAAACCCAGTGTCGCGTCCCCTGCCGACACATTGACAATAACTCTCTACGATGCCTTTGAACATCCTTCATTAGCGTACTTGATATAAATTCGGTGTTACGGTTGTTGGCCTGCTGTACAATAAACTCACACCTTTTATCAAATGCCTGCAGCAATCTGCTAGTTCGCGTGGAAAATGAGCACTCCCCTGCTACACATGCTGATGCACCAAGCTCTTTCATCGCATCGAAGTCCCTAAATGCCTCGATAAAAACTTCATCACGCATAAGTTTAGCCACCATACGAAGCTTCTCGACTCGATAATTGATATGCCTAGCAGTCTCGCTCTTATAGACGCTGGCACGATAATAGTTGAGCTGCTGCCTGATCTCTCTCATAAGATCTTGGCACAATTCGCTCAACTCGATCACAATATCCAATTGGTAAAATCGAGACATAATAGCACTCCCTGACGCAAAAATTTTTTTCTTTTGGGGTACTTTTAATTTTACCAGAGATCCGACCAGGATAGGCAACTTCTCCCCTGTGGGGGCCTTGAGTTTCAGCGGCATTTAGCCAAAAAAATCAATGCTTCTATTAGATTGCTCTGCTAGGAAAAATTTACTTTTCATATTTACCAAAAGATGCTTAACGGAAGGAAAAGTAAAATAATTTTAGGTAATAGGTTCAGGACAAATTCTCTAAAAAACGCCTTAGCTTCCCTGTGAAGTGACGTCGATTCGACGCAATTATTTGAATATTTAAGTCGAGTAGAGTGTTACCAAGTCTGGGATAACCTAGCATCTGCATTAGACAATGAGAGGGTTAAAGACCTACCTTTGAGGGTGTTTGCGCTCAAAGCAACCGCTGGGGTATCGAAGAGCACCAAATACTCATAACTCCAATTATGGACATCAGAGAAGAAAGGGCGCCACCGCTCCTTTTTTGACAGCCTCTTTACCAAAGTAGGTTTTAGAGCAGTATCACCAATTTTAAGCTGTATATGCCATAGCTGTTCATCTTTAAGGTCATGCTTGTCATCGTCAGGACTAAAGATACTCACAAAGAATCCTAGTTTAGAGCTAGCCTCCTCTAAGAACGGCTGCGGAGAGGCAAATAGTGCCTCATATCGCTTGGCAAAAGCCTGGCGGAAGTTCGGAGAAAGGTACGTGATAGACATAATGTAGCGAGTTTCGAAATTTACAAAAACCTTATCTTCACGAGTCGCTTTCATATACGCATCAAAGTAGTCTCTATCATCTTCTGGCCGATCATGTACCGACACAGACTCTCCCCAGCTAGTAATACACCCACTAACTAAACAAGCCGCCACTCCGGCTAAGATGAATGACTTCATACCAGACCTCCATAGAAACTAGATCGTAACTCGATTGCGACCTTCCTTCTTTGAACGATATAATTTTTGATCTGCAGATTCCAAAAATTCTTTCGGAGAAGACATGCTCGAATCCAATTGCGTCACACCTAGTGAAACTGTTTGTTTCATAACTTTGTCATCGAAACAAAATTCATGAGCTTCGACAGCCTGTCGAATACGCTCGGCAAGATCGGCAGCAGTCTTCGCCTCGGTTCCAGGAAGAATAATACAGAATTCCTCACCACCAAACCTTGCAAACACATCATCTTTTCTAATAGCTAAGCCTGTTATACGGGCAGTTTCCTTTAATATATAGTCGCCAGCATTGTGTCCGTAGACATCGTTAACTTTTTTGAAGTGATCGAGATCGTAATATATCAACGATAGCGGGCGATTGTAGGCACGACTAAATTTAAACTCTGACTCCAACGACTCTAATAAATATTTTTTATTGAATATCTGTGTTCCGGTATCGATGGTTGCCATTCGGTAGATTTTATCATGGAAGACATTATCGATATTGTTATGCGCATAAAACTTTAGCAGCACTGTGCCCAGTCGAATAATATCTCCGTCTCTTAGCTGGCTTCGCTCATCTACCTTGACATCATTAACGAATGTTCCATTAGTCGTTCCAAGATCTTCAACTTCAACTTTGTCGCCAATCTGTAAAAAGCGTGCATGCTGCCTGGAAACACTCTGCTCGTTTATAACAATCCCAGTTTCGGGAGAACGACCAGCAATTACCTCTGGCTCGTCTAAAATATAGCGCTTACCTAAAGAAGCTCCGTTGTACTGAACTAAGCAAGCACGCTTGCCCTTAGGAGCATTAAAAACAGTTAGTCCAATTGGCTCAGCAATAATCGTTTTATCGTCAGACATTTAGCACTCAACATTTAACATTATTTCTAATCAAATCAACTTGATCGTAGACTCAAAGCATCGATATATTATAGCATTAGGATCGCTATTTTAGCAATGAAACGAGCCTCGGAAATCTTTTTTTTCCTTTTTATATCAATTGGTTATGTTTTATATAAATAATTATCTGGGCCAAGTAGCGGCCCAGCGGTCAGCTGATTGCCCCGATCTACCTCAGCCACCTTAAGTACGTCTCGGCAAAAACACTATCACTTTAGAAATTTGG
>JANQHA010000265.1 GCA_028282865.1 Oligoflexales bacterium | reverse complement strand
CTTAATGTATTAATTAGACCTAGGCTAGAGGCTAGCTTTAACAGTACCAGTACAATTATTCTACGATATTTCGTCGCAATTTATCCGGCCGTCGGTTACCTCTGATCTACTATATTATTGATATTATTGATGAAAATTAATTTCCTGGTACGAACGCTTAGGTCATTTGTGATCTGCAGATAAAATTAAGTTAACTAAACATTATGTGTTTACTAAAGACGTTTTCTCGACTGAACAGAACATGAACAAAATCCATAATTTGAACTGAAGTGTGGCGGAATTGAAATGGATGACGGCAGCAAGTTTGTAGATCTAAGCATCATAAATTTGAAAACTCTAGAAAAACACCTGACACGGTCTATCTTTATTACGGGGCTAGTTGGATTTATCTTCATGTTCACGGTCCATCGGCTGATTTATAACACCTTACACTCTCAACATATAGAGCAAACTAAAAGAGATATTGACTCGGCATTTGGAATCCTTAAGTCAGATTTAGCCATAACTACCAGTGCCGTTGCATCGTCTAAAGAGTTCCTTGATTTCATGCAACTAAACCCTGACGGTAGAATGCGCACAAAGACCGACATAAAACGAATGCTGGATCCATATGTAAAAGAGAATGGTGGTATCTCGGTAGTAGATAAATCAGGTAGGGCCCTAGCAGTCTCTGGGATGGAAACTAGTAATATAGTTTCTTTTAACTTGTGCTACCTAAATGGAGAGCTTGACGCCAAAAACGGCACCTGCATTGGTAAAATGAAATTCTATTTAGATACTGACTACCTATATAGTTATCTCAAGAGCATTAATTCAAGTATTAACGAATGCAAAACCTGTCCGCCTATTGCTATAGCATCAGGTATTGCAGCAGGAAAATTTGTTATAGGCTCTGAGTCTGAGTTAGAGAGTAGTTATGAAATACCTGTAAATGGTTTTCAATTGCTCTATGGATTTGAAATGCTGACATTCTTAGCAGTACTTTTCTTTGGAGTGTATGTCAGAATAAGAACAAGAAAAATTATTCGGATAAAACTCATTGAGCCAATTGATGAGATTGTTGAAAATCTTAAAAATAATAAAAAAATGACTTTTCCTAAAGCTTGGCTTGCTGAGTTTAAGTTTCTAGCCGAACGAATTGATCTATGGCGTGATCGCAGTGAGGCTATCGACCAGATAAAAAGAGAGGGCGAACTGGACAAATGTGTTGCTATGACAGCCCAGATGTTTGCGCATGATGTGAAAAAGCCCTTGAGCCTATTAAAAACAGGCCTTGATCAGCTGACTAATATTGCCGATCCGGCGACTTTGCGTATAGAACTCTCTGAATTAAAGTCGGATGTGAGTCGTGTTTTTGAAGATGCCGACGATATGATTCAAGATGTGCTCCAAATTGGTAAAGATATTCAAATAGAAACTTCTGAGCACTCATTAAACAAGATATTTATGGATTCCATTGGCAGCGTCTTTAAAATGATTGGAGATGAGCGGCTGAAGTTTACCTTTAATCTAAACCACTCTTACAAGGTAAATGTTGATGATGTGAAAATAAGACGGGTTATTGGGAACCTTTTGATTAATGCAGCTGAAGCAATGGACTACAATGGCAGAATTGTCGTAGTAACTGGTAATAATGCTGTTGGTAGAACTAATATTTCTATTTGGAATTCTGGTCCCGATGTCCCAAAAGGGATTTTAAATAGCATGTTTGATGCATTTGAAACGTACGGAAAGTCTGAAGGCACTGGCCTCGGTCTAGCAATCTGTAAAAAGATTATTAACGCTCACGGTGGTGAAATTAATTGTTACTCTACCGGTGATGGGGTGGGGTTTTTATTTTCGTTATCATCTAGTAGTAGTCCGGAGGTGGTGATGAACTTCCCCGCTACTGCAGCTGAAATAGCAAGTGATCGAGCTATTAAGAAGACTAAAATGCTAGCTCCTATCGATTCAGATACGAGGTTTCCGAAGATAGCTTTTATAGAGGATGGTTTGATTATTAGAAAATTATGGGAAAAAAAATTTAAATATATGAACCTTCATACTTTCGAGGGACCCGACGACTTTTTAAGTCGAAACTCACCGGCTGCCATCAAAGAATTTAGTTGTATTATTACTGATTATTATTTTGGTGATAAAAATTGCGAGGATTTTGTCGAAAAGGTCAGGAAAGTATTCAACGGTCCGGTCTTTGTTTGCACAGACGGCCCTCTAAGAAAGGAAACCCTAGGAAAATTTAGCGGCATGATCCCTAAGGAGCCGCCTAACGATTACTATATTGTGGATGCCGTGGCCAAGTGGCAGAAAAAAACTGGTAGCTAATAATAGGCCGCTTTTTACATTTTTTTCTAGGTTAGGGCAAAGCCTTATTCTAAAGATGGCATAATGATGCCTTTAGGATAAGGCGGTTCAATCCCAATCCAGATTCTTTTAATTAACGCTGATTTTACATGCCTCTGAAATCTGTGTAAGCTCTAACCATTGATGCTTCTGCTTGAGATTTTAAATAATGCTGAGGAACATAATCTTTGTTTTTTTGCCTGAATAAATAAGTAAAATGTACTAGATGGGTTTTTACTGTAGGAATTAGCTTATAGGTCTTACTTCGTGTCATTGGCAAATGCTGTACATGAGTATTCATAAAGCGTAACCTCCATTATGTTCACATTGGAATATGAGCAACCTTCATGCCAAAATGGCGGTATATAAGTGATTGATATTGTTTAGCCGCTAACGTACTTTTTTTTCCTTAGTGGAGTGATTTCCAGACAGTGTATTTCTATCCTGACAGGTTAGATGAGAGAGCTACTGCGAAGTACATAACCTTTTTACCCAGACAAACTTAGTGTAATTTTCTTTCTGGTTTTCGATATCACTCTCGAGAATCTTGAGACCATATATTTCGGCAATGCTTTTACAGCCCATGGTGGCAATCGATGGATCGTTATTCTTAGCGATAATTTCTCTTGCCACTTTGGCGCCATCGATTAAGTCTTCGGCCAGCGAGCCAACTTTGATGTTCTTCTTGGTGTAAGCCTCGACTCTTTTGCTGCATTGCTTGATCGTCTGGGGATGAGAAAGGATTTTTTTAATACTAGTGATATCTGCTTCTTGGTGGCCGACTAGGAAATGAGTGATTTTATGATCGTACTCAAACACTTTTTCAAAGGTGTGCCGAGCCGTAGCATCAAAGCTTTCCTGAACCAACCCTCCTAAGCTATTACAGATAGCGAACTGTCCAAAGTCTATCTCGCCGCAAGATAGCGCCTGCATAACATTCTCAGTATTATTTAGGAATTTAACTTCGGCTGGCTGTCCATTATATTTTTCGCTTAGGATGAGCCTAACTACTTCGTCGTTAAAGCTGCCCTCGTCACCTTGTATCCCTACAACGATCTTTTCTGTGAAAACTCTATTTGGAATATGCGTGTTCTTCAATGAGATCGGGTCCTTGCAGATAATAATTCTTCAGGACTTTACTATCATTGAAAGCAATGAATAATCTATCATTTCTTTAATTTAGATGATCTAAGCGCATTAGCAAGAAATATATTGATTATATTTGGATTATTCTTCTAGAGACTTTTTGGAACAGTAGTGTCTCTTATAGTTTATCTGTAGTAATACATAATAGGCGTTGTTCTAATGATGGATGGGGAAGGCGGCCTATGGAGATTGTCGTAACACCTTCAAAGAAGTTTAGGATCAAAGGCAATGACTCAGCGGTTGATCAGATCTCTACTGCTTTTAGTCAATCGCGAGTTGAAGGGTTATTAGAGCTAGCTAGGCAACCCGCGCTGCGTGCCAGGTCATCATCTGTCAGTTATTGGTATGACTATGCGAGCTGCTTTATGAGATCTTTTTGCTCGTTTTCTGATACCGACCCATTGCATATACCGCAAGATAAAAATTTTTTCCGCGGGCAGCTCCAGTCTATGCCGTTGATGGTCGGTGCAGAAAATATTTCAGAGGAGTTGCTACAGGAATTATGGAATGATCTAGAAAAATTTATCACGCGAATATCAAGAAATTTTTCAGGTGGTGCTCGAAAATACATAACCCAGGAATTTCCGAGTTGGCGAGACGTCGGTAAGATTCACTTTCACCTAGCTGAAAACCGTCAGCAAGGTACTAAGCCATTTGCCTTTCTCGCCACCTACAGCGTGCGTATCCCAGGTAAAGCCAGAGTGCAGCACCGGCCTTTAGGCGTTGCTTTGAAGAAGTCTTTGTCTGAGGGTGATGACCAATACTTTAAACAGCTTCTTATTCCTATTCACAATGCTTCCAAAACTAGTGGCTTCATACGCAGTGCGCTGAATGATCATGCTATTTACAGGCCTCTTTATTTAGGCTCAGAGGAAGCATTTCAATTTATCAATGATATTCCAAAGTGCGAGCAAGCGGGGATTATCTGTAAGGTGCCAGCATGGTGGCAACAAGGTAGACCGCCACGTGCAAAAGTAGCTGTCAAAGTCGGTGCTACTAACGAAAAGAAAAGCAAAGTGGGAATCCGCCAGCTACTTGACTTTAAATATGAGTTATCTATCGATGGTAGACCAGTAGCAGCCTCAGATTTGAAGAAGATCCATAGCGCAGACGGACCTCTCGTAGAGATAGGTGGTAGATGGATCGAGGTCGATCCAGAAAAAATTAGCCAGATACTTAGTAAGTGGGACGAAGCTGTATCGACTGTTTATAGTGAGGGAATTAGTTTTGCAGACGCCATGCGCGTGATTGCTGGGTTTGACACTGTAAATGGTGCTTCAGCTGGCTTGGCTATATCTGAAGAAAATCAGCAGTGGCTGGAGGTGATCGCTGGTTCAGCGTTTTCCAGTATTCTTCAGCGCATACGAGAGCCTGATTGCTACCAATCGGAACCGATAGGCGCGGTGTTGGGTCGCTACCTGAATGGTACTCTCAGACCTTACCAGCATGCGGGGTTAAATTGGCTTAGAGCAATAACTGACTTGGAGCTAGGAGGCTGTTTAGCCGATGACATGGGTCTTGGGAAGACGGTCCAAATCATTGCTTTACTGTTAATACGAAAGCATCATCTGAAAGTGGATGGTCCAAGCTTGTTAGTTGTACCGACTTCGTTGCTAGGAAACTGGCAGCGGGAACTGGCTAAGTTTGCACCTAGTTTAAATTATAAAGTTATACACAGCTCTTTTGAGTCAGCTGATAAATTTAAAAAATTACCACCTGATCTGAATGGCTACGATCTAGTGATAACCACCTATGGGACGGTAGTTAGAACAAAGTGGATTAGGGGCCAGTTGTGGCAGATAGTGATTGCGGATGAAGCTCAAGCAATTAAAAACTCAAAGACTGTGCAATCACAGTTGTTACGATCTCTGAAGGCTAAGTCCAAAATTGCCATGACCGGAACCCCAGTCGAAAATAGTTTGGGTGATTTATGGTCGATTTTCGACTTTTCATGTCCAGGTCTACTCGGCAGCGAAACTCTATTTAAAGAAACGGTGAAACGTATGAGTGGGAACGATGGTTCTACTGATTTTGGTCCGCTCAGAAAGTTGATTGCCCCCTATATTTTGCGTCGTAAGAAAACCGATAAGTCAGTTATTTCTGATCTTCCGGATAAAATCGAAATGACACCCTATTGCTACCTGACTGGCAGACAAGCTGAGCTTTACCGAGAAGAGGTCGCGAGGTTGGCTAAGGCTTTGGCTGATACCGATGGGATGAAACGCAAGGGGCTAGTGCTTTCTAGTTTGATGAAGTTTAAGCAGATTTGTAATCACCCCTCCCAGTATTTAGCTAGTCACTCCTATGATTATCTTTTGAGTGGTAAGTTTCAGAAGGTGAGGGAGTTGGTAGAAACGATCTCTTCTCGTAGCGAGAAAGTATTGGTATTCACTCAGTTTCGCGAGCTTACCGACATCTTAGCACATTATTTAGGGGAGTGTTTTGGGCGCGAAGGTTTAGTGATTCATGGTGGAACCCCAGCCATAGCCCGACAAAAATTAGTCGAAAAATTTCAAGACCCTAATGGGCCACCATTTTTTGTACTGTCTCTTAAAGCTGGAGGCACTGGCCTCAATCTAACCGAAGCAAGTCATGTTATTCATTTTGATCGCTGGTGGAATCCTGCGGTAGAAAATC
>JANQHA010000225.1 GCA_028282865.1 Oligoflexales bacterium | reverse complement strand
ATCAGCAATGTATTCGAGATCAGCCTTATCTGAGTTTTTAGTATTTTCTGCAGAGGATGTTCCACCATCAATCGCAGCTTCGTCAATGGTGTCAGACTTTTTAAATCGGCGACAAAGTTGTTCAGTTTGCCGAACAGAAAGAGACTTTCTAATAACAATATCTCGCGCCCTTAGCATAAGCTTTTTATCTTCCAGAGAAAGTAGCGCCCTACCATGACCCATGGTAATCCTTCGGTCTAATAAATCGTCCTGAATTTCATTTGGAAGGTTTAGTAGCCGCAATGCGTTAGAAACAGTCGTCCTATCTTTACCAACTTTTTTTGCACACTGCTCTTGGCTTAAACCGAAGTCTTTAATTAATGACTGATAGGCTTCAGCTTCCTCTATAATACTCAGATCAGCACGTTGAATGTTCTCTATCAAAGCAACGCGAAGCATTGCATCGGAACTGCCCTCTTTTATAATTGCTGGGATAAAAGATTTACCAGCTATCTTCGAAGCCCGCCATCTACGCTCACCAGCAATGAGAATGTACTTACCAGCATCTGATCGCTTTGAAACGATTATTGGCTGGACCACACCATCTTCTTGAATGCTGTTTGACAATGATAAAAGAGCTTCATCCTCAAAGATCTTTCGTGGTTGGTGCGGGTTAGGCTCAATATCAGTTAACGGAATCTCAACCACAGCTTTCATCGTATCGGCACTCTGACTAATGGAGTCACTTTCTTTTTCAGAGTCCGAGTCCTGATCCAAACCAAGTAGGGAGTTAAACCCCTTGCCTAAAGCGGTTCTTTTCGAGCCAACTTCTTTATCACCCATGCTCCCCTCCTTTAACGAAGTTTAATTTCCTTATAAAGCCTAACTACCTATAAAACCTTAATTAAGTTGTTGTATAGTCTCCTGACTATTCGGTATAGACCGACTTGATTGGTCAGTTTGAGTATACAATTTACCCTTATCATCGGAGTTTCGTCGTATTAACTCCTTAGCCGCTGCCATATATGCAACTGCACCGGCACTGTTGATATCGTAAAGTATAATTGATTTACCGTGTGAAGGTGCTTCCGAAAGTTTAACGTTCCGTGGGATAATCGTTTTATACACCTCATCGCCAAAATGAGCCCGTATCTCTTGCTCTACTTGATGACTTAGGTTATTTCGACGGTCATACATGGTTAATAAAATTCCCTCGCGCTCTAAGCCGGGATTAATCCGCTTTTTTATTAGGGCGGTCGTTTTTAACAACTGAGAAAGCCCCTCCATAGCATAGTATTCACATTGCAGAGGTATCAAAACCGAATTAGATGCTGTCAAAGCGTTTACTGTAAGGACTCCAAGGGTCGGTGGACAGTCTAAAATAATAAAGTCATATACATCTTGGATGGGTTCTAAAGCTTCCTTTAGCCGAACTTCCCTACCAATAGCAGATACTAGCTCAATTTCTGCGCCAATCAAGTCTTGGTTACCAGGTGCAAGATCTAAATATTTAAGCTCAGTATGCAAAATAACGTCTTTAATAGGAGTCTCATCAACTATGACGTGATACATACTTAACTCGAAATCCTTAGGATATATCCCTAAACCACTACCAGCGTTGCCCTGTGGATCCATATCGATTAAAAGGACTTTTTTCTCACCGGCAGCTAGACTGCTAGCTAAATTAATAGATGTGGTCGTTTTCCCGACCCCGCCTTTTTGATTGGAAATCGCAATTACTTTAGCCATTTACCCTCCAAATATCGAAAAGATATTGTAACGGTAATATAGCAAGCCTAAACAAAGTGTGTAAAGAGAATTAAAATGGAAATGGAGTAATAAAGCCCAGAACCGTTTTGGCTCAAGCATTAGAGCGGACAGAAAAATAACTAAAATTAGGTTAGAATCAGATATATCAAAATGACTGACTATATAAATGTTTCACGTGAAACATACCGATACTACCTACTGCGAAAGAAAAAGTAGGAGGCAATGTTTCACGTGAAACGTCTTTATTTTGCGTACCAAAGAACAGCTATAATGAAACCCATAATAGCTTGGAATTCAATCAAGGCTAAAGCTAGGATCATAGGAGTAAAAACCTGGTCCTTGGAAGTAGGATTTCTAGCAATCCCCTCTAAAGCCGCAGCTGCAGCCTTACTCTGACCCAGAGTACCACCAAGAGCAGATAATCCCATCGCAAGACCAGAGCCTATAGCCCATAGACCAACACCAGATCCGCTACCATCCTCCGCAAATGCCAAAGAACTAGTTAAAAGCCCTGCAAATGCTACCAAAACCCTACTTACTGATCTCTTCATGAACAATTACTCCATACATATACGAAAATTAAAACCTTAATGGTCATGTGAAATAGCCATTGAGATATAGATACTGCTTAGTAAAGTGAATACAAAACTCTGAACTGTTGCGACTAACAAACCAAAAAAAAGTAAAAAAGACGGTAAAACGAGATATGTAAGCCCAGTGAAAACGGAAAGGACTAAGTGGTCACCAAATATATTACCATATAAACGCAAACTAAGTGAAACCGGCCTAGCTATATGCGCTACTAGCTCTATACCCACCAATAATCGAGCCAACCACCAAATCGGCCCTAAAAACTGCTTAACATAACTAGGGCCGTGCTCTTTAATACCCGCAAGGTTGTATATTAAAAAAACGACTAAACCCATTGCTAAGTTTGTATTCAAACTTTCAGTGGCAGGTGGGAAGCCT
>JANQHA010000154.1 GCA_028282865.1 Oligoflexales bacterium | reverse complement strand
GCCGAGATTTCATTTAGAAGTTTAGCGGTCTCCTCAAATGGTATTATTTGAACACCATCTAAATCGTATTTTTTTGGAGCTCTACAAATACAGAATAGAGGCACTTTAGAATAATCTTCTGAGAATCTTTTGAGTCCAAGCAGATGTTTTCGTTCAGGATCTACAGAGGATTTTATTTCAATGGCTGCAATAGGCCGACTAGCACCACGAGAAACGATGAGATCAACTTCAATATCGTTGTTGGTACGCCAGTAGGAAAACTTCAAATCTAATTCCTCATAATCATTATGTCTGAATAGTTCTTGGACTATAAAGGCTTCAAATAACTCACCAAACCTTGATGAACTTTCGACGATTTCTGATTTAACCTCTCCACGAAGTGCGTTTGCAACTCCGTTGTCAAATAAATATAGCTTCGGGTTCGTTCGAAGCTGTTTGGTTGTCGAAGCGCTCCACCCCGGAAGCCTCCATGCAATGAGTGTATCCTCTAAAATTGAAAGATACTCAGAAATTGTTTGAGAAGAGACCCCAGCATGTTTTGCTATAGATGATGCGTTTATAACTTTCGTATGGTATTGAGCAGAGACCTCTAAAAACCGCGCAAACGCATCTACCCTTCGGACGAGAGCTTCTTGCTGGATTTCTTCCTTTAAATAAGTCGAAACGTACGACCTTAATGTTTGCTCTGGAAACTCGTTATCAAGTATCACTCCTGGAAGAGTCCCTAATCGAGAAATTTCAAAAATCGTATTACTGCACTCGCTCCAAACTAATGGATGTAGCCTTAAGCTCAATAAGCGTCCCGCTAGCAGATTAGCTCCGGAACTTTTTAGTTTCCTTGCACTTGAGCCAGAGAGCAAAAAACGAATACTTTCTTTATGACTCTGATATAGGAGCTGCACTTCATCCAAGAGTGCAGGAATTTTCTGAATCTCATCGACGAAGACAAGGAGTTTTATTGGCTGTGAAAGTAGCTTTTCTATTTCCATTCTGAAGAGATGGGGTTTTTTAAGAAGCCGTTCGTAAGTATCAGTTTCAAGAAGATCGTAGGTAACAACATCGTCACCTTTTGTTTTTAGCTCCTGGATAAACGCGTTACAAAGAAATGTTTTACCGACACCACGAGCACCAAAAAGAAACGCCGAAGCTTTGCCACCAATAGATTTTCCTAGTTTGAAATATCTTTCAACCATACTTGAAAATTGTATTACATTTTTCAAGTATGGTATAGAGTATTATAAATAACCAAATAATAATAGGCCTTTACAACCATACTCTAGACCGCCTTTATTAACCAAGCACAGCACAGTCTAATTTATAGTATAATCACTCAAGATATTGGAGAAGCCATGATCATAAAATTTGCATTAATTATACCCTTGCTTCTACCCCCCCCCTTAAAAGCCACTCCAAACATCTCAGTTTCTCCAGAAGCCCAAACTAGACTCAAAGCTTGCCCTTCTATTTTCTATACCGTCGAAAATAGCCCCGAGGTAGCCAAACAAGCAGTTATCACTATGTTCGACAGCATGATGACCGGTCTTAAGTCTTCCGGCTTAACTAATGCAGAGGCTGAGCAAGTGCTTAATGGAATTAAGGTAACAATGGAAATCGCTGGCGAACAAAATGATCCATTGCTTATACCTGTAGTAAAATTCATGAACCGCTTTGGCGGACGACCCTCAGCTGCCAATGAAAATCTTATGATCTGCGTAGTATCGGCCGGGTGCCAACTGAATGCTAAAACCTTTGGTCCGTCATCATCTTATAGCGCGTATATTTTCGGGCGGCGGTCTAATGCTCCTCCAAAGCTAGATATTGATACTAATTCGGGAATCTCTTTATCCCGTGAGGAGCTCATCGTTATCAGCCCCTACCGAATACAACCAACATCACCCTCAGAAAGCTATATTGAAGGAGTCGTTCGTATAGCTAATTGGTACGGACAGTTTTTTCGCGATGTCACTCAATCGAGTTCTTTAGACCTCCTTGACCGCTGGGTTCAAGCTAATGAAAGGCTGATAGCTAATGGTCAAAGCTCTGATTCCTTCTATAATCAGTTTAAATCTTCAGAAACAGATCGTAAGCAGCTCTATTATGTTTTGAATTTCGTCACGTCACATGCAGCCGGTTTCGCCGCAAGAAGGAATTATATTGCAGAAGTTATTACCAGTGGTGCCGAGAATATTATAGCCAAAGCCGAAAAAGATGCACGACAATCGGCAATTAGGGACATAAATAGGTTAGCTGGGTCTGATGCGGTTACAAAATATGGCCTCAATGAACAAAATGTTTTTGAAATGGGAGTTAGCCTTCAAGAGATGATGGAAGTAACGATTCTTAGTGCTCAATGACACCTGACAAGACCTACAAGTTCCTTCGCAACAAAGTAACATCCTCTATTCACAACTTCTGCAAAGGAACATGTGAAAGCGCTTCGATTGGTAACGACCCCGCAGAAACAATATTCTTAAAAGCCTGCTCTACGGAAATGTCAAGATCTATGGTATCACTCTCTTTCACCATAAAGTAAAAACCAGAGGTGGGATTGGGAGTGGTTGGTAAAAAGATACTAATATAACGATCGTCAGAATTAGAGGCAGTTGATAGGCTTCGTTTTAGTCTCCCCAAAGGCTCACCAGTTACAAATGCGATCATCCAACAGTCTCGACGAGGCCACTCAACCAAGACAACCCGTTTAAAGCTTTGCCCCGATTCGCTTAACACTGCCTCGGAAACCTGCCTAATAATTCGATAGATCCCAGCCACAACTGGAATACTCTCCATTAGAGCATGCAAACCCTGTACAAAATGCTTACCGATGTAGTTTCTGACGAAAATACCGGCAAATATTGAGGCTAAACATGCTAGGACAACCCCCACTCCGGGAAACATCATCTCGTCGGGGACCCAGCCTGGAGGCAAAATTTCAACCAGTTTATCAAAAGACGTTATAATCAGCTCGACAATATAGATCGTCAGATAAAGCGGAATAACAATAGTGAGCCCGGCCACAAAACTCTGGGTTAAGAACTTTACCAACCAGTTAGCTTTTTTCTCTGCCATCTTAAGATCCTTACTAATCAAACAATAAGATTTAACTACAGATTTAGATGAAGTACAATGAGCACTTGTCGTAACTGGAATTAGGAGAACCGACTCGATGAGCACCAAATCCTTAGATAGCTTCAAATGTAGAAAATCTATCAATGCCGGCGGAAAAGAGTATCAATACTTCGACCTAAAGGTCGCTGAGCAAAATGGCCTAAATGGTGCCTCGAAGCTACCGTTTTCTCTTAAAGTATTGCTAGAAAACCTACTGCGAAGCGAAGACGGTACTTCGGTGACTAAATCAGATATAGAAGCTGTCGCAAGGTGGGTCGACAAGCAGTCATCTGACCATGAGGTCGCCTATCGACCAGCAAGAGTCTTGATGCAAGATTTCACCGGTGTGCCAGCAGTGGTAGATCTAGCTGCGATGCGAGATGCTATGAAAGAGCTGGGTGGCAAACCTGAACAAATCAACCCATTATCGCCTGTCGACTTGATTATAGACCATTCGGTTACAGTTGATCACTACGGAAGCAGTGATGCTTTCAATAAAAATGTCGGGCTAGAGTTCGAGCGCAACAACGAAAGATACGAATTGCTTAAATGGGCGCAAACAGCTTTTAATGATTTCCGTGCCGTCCCTCCTGGAACCGGGATATGCCATCAAGTTAACTTGGAATACCTCGCAAAAACAGTTTGGACTAAGGAAGAGGATGGCGTCAATTGGGCCTATCCAGATACCTGCGTTGGCACTGACAGCCATACTACCATGATCAACGGCCTAGGTGTCTTGGGGTGGGGCGTAGGTGGTATCGAAGCTGAGGCAGCGATGCTTGCCCAGCCAGTCACTATGATGATTCCTGATGTCGTCGGCTTTAAGTTGACCGGAAAACTACAAGAGGGTGTCACCGCAACCGACCTCGTATTGGTAGCAGTAGAAATGCTCAGGAAAAAAGGCGTGGTAGGGAAATTTGTCGAGTACTATGGGCCAGGACTAGATAATTTACTATTAGCTGACCGAGCGACTATTGCCAACATGGCTCCAGAGTACGGTGCGACCTGTGGTTTCTTTCCCGTCGATCGCGAAACTATGGAGTATTTAAAATTCACTGGACGCCCCGAAGAGGTAGTCGAATTGGCAGAGGCCTATTCAAAAGCCCAAGGAATGTGGCGCGAAGAGAATTCACCCGATCCAGTGTTTACCACGACATTAGAATTGGACATTTCTAGCGTTAAACCAAGTATCTCAGGGCCGAAACGCCCACAAGACCGGATCGATCTATCAGATTCGACCTCTAAGTTTGATGCCGCCCTCAGTGAGACTTTCAAAACACCCTCTAAGACCGAGCCATCCCAAGTCGTTGGCAAAGACTTTGAACTCGATCATGGTTCAGTCGTCATTGCCGCAATCACCAGCTGTACCAACACTTCAAACCCTTCTGTGATGCTAGGTGCCGGATTAGTCGCTCGTAAAGCTTTAGAAAAAGGCCTGTCAGTAAAACCTTGGGTTAAGACATCATTAGCGCCTGGATCTCAAGTTGTGTCAGAGTATTTAGAAGCTGCTGGGGTACAAAGTGATTTAGATAAGCTAGGGTTTACACTCGTTGGTTATGGCTGTACTACCTGTATTGGCAACTCCGGGCCATTAAATGAGGAAATTTCTAGCGCCATTCACGAAAAGGATTTGGTAGCTTGCTCTGTTCTATCTGGAAACAGAAATTTCGAGGGACGTATCAGTCCAGATGTTAAAGCCAACTATTTAGCATCACCCCCATTGGTTGTAGCTTACGCACTTGCAGGTAATATGAAGATAAACCTGATTACTGATCCTATCGGGCAGGACCAAAATGGCAATGATGTCTTCCTTAAAGATATTTGGCCAACCAATGACGAAATCAAAGAAACGATGAAAAACTCTTTAACTCCAGAAATGTTTAAGAGCCGATACTCGGACGTTTTTAAAGGCACCTCTCAATGGCAAGAGATTAAAACCTCTGAAGGCTTCAACTTCGCTTGGCAAGATTCCAGCACCTACATTAAGAATCCGCCGTTCTTTGCTAACATGACTCAGACTCCAGAACCGGCAGAAGACATTCAAGGTGCCCGCGCATTAGCGATCCTCGGTGATAGCGTTACTACCGACCATATTTCACCAGCTGGATCTATCAAAGAGGACTCTCCTGCGGGCAGATATCTCAAAGAACATGGCATCGCCCGAAAAGACTTCAACTCATTTGGCTCTCGCCGCGGTAATCATGAGGTGATGATGCGCGGTACCTTTGCCAACATCCGTATCCGCAATGAAATGCTCGATGGTGTCGAAGGTGGTTATACCAAACATGTTCCAAGCGGCGAGCAAATGCCTATATACGACGCATCGATGAAATACCAAGCGGAGAACACTCAGCTAGTTGTGATTGCAGGTAAAGAGTACGGAACCGGATCGTCTAGAGACTGGGCAGCTAAAGGGACCAGCTTACTGGGGGTTCGTGCAGTTGTAGCGGAATCTTTTGAGCGGATTCACCGATCAAACTTAATTGGGATGGGAGTTCTTCCCCTTCAGTTTACCAATAATCAGAACCGAAAAACTTTGAATTTAGACGGCAGTGAAACCTACGCTATGACTGGAGTGGCTGAACTAGGCCCTCGTGGACAGCTCACCTGTAAAATCACTCGCAGCAACGGCTCTTCAGATGAGATCACCCTGCTGTCACGCATAGATACCGAAGACGAGCTGGCTTATTATAAAAATGGAGGGATTCTACACTATGTGCTACGGCGCCTTTTGTAGAACTGCTGGTAAAAACTAAAAAAATTAGGCAATTGACAAACTGACTAGACCCCCCTATAACTACTCCTCTTAGCGCGGGATGGAGAAGTCTGGTATCTCGTCGGGCTCATAACCCGAAGGCCGGGGGTTCAAATCCCTCTCCCGCTACCAAACTTGTGCCAAAGTGCCACATATGACCAACAACCCCAAACTCGACCTATCTGCCTTAGAGACGGCTATTATTAGCCTCGATGATATTTTACAGCAACCAATGAACCCCTATATCCGCGATGGCGTAATTCGAAGGTTTGAATACACTTTCGAACTATGTTGGAAATTCCTTCAGCGGCAGCTTAAAATTCTCGGGGTTAGAGTTGGTAATCCCAAAGACGTCTTTCGAGAAGCGCAGCGATCCGGGCTCATTGACGACCCGGCTAACTGGTTCGCATTTCTAAAGTCTCGTAACTTGACTAGTCACACCTACAATGAAAATACCGCTAATGAGGTTTATCAAACTGCAGTTAAGTTTCCCGAGTATGCTAAACTCGTCCTACAAAACATAAAAAAAAGAAATCAATAGAAACTATGATTCCAAGCAAAGAGCATATCATTGATATTCTTAAATCTTCACTGCTTTCAAAACACAAAATTGCAGTGCTTCTTTTCGGCTCTTACGCCAAAGGAAATGCAAAAAAAGACTCGGATATCGACCTCGCCATCAAGGGTTCGGCACCATTGGACCTAAGCTTTTGGTCCCAGCTAGAAGAGGAGTTTAGAAACTCTGACATACCTCAAAAAATTGATCTGGTTGACTACCACCGAGTGAGCCCGTCTTTCCAGAGAGTTATTGACCGTGATGGAATCAGGCTTCTATAGCGTTATAAATCGACTCTAAAGAACTCCCAATCATTTATACTGCCCCCAGTAACTTGTTGAACAGTTGAAAACATTAAATATAAGATCAACGATCTAACGGGGGCAGTATAATTACGCCACTGCTTGTAACAAACGCGCGAGCGTCTTTATTGTAGGGTTCCAGTCCTCTGAATAGACCTGGTAGATTGTAGTTCTCGAAATTTCTAACTGTTCGGCAATTTCTACCTTATTATTACTGTCAATATAGGCAATTAGGATCTCCTGGAGAGACTCAATATCATTTTCTAATAAACACGCATTTAAAGCTTCGTGAAGCTTCTTCTTAGAAAGTTTACGAAAATGAGCTGTCGGATTGACTTCTGTAACCTTATTCCTCGAAGATTTTTTCACTAATTTTTTTTGCTTTTTCGATGTCTCTTTGCTGGCCACCTTTTTTTCCTCCATGAAGCAAGATAACTACCGTTGCTCCTTTTCTCGCGTAATACACCCTTAGACCATTTTTCCACCTTAGCTCAAACAATCCGCGATCTAGTCGTTTGTAATCACCAAAATTTCCATGGACTTCAATCTGCACAAGCCGAGCCATAACCCGCTGC
>JANQHA010000140.1 GCA_028282865.1 Oligoflexales bacterium | reverse complement strand
TCAAGTTCAATGGTTTCATCCACATTGGAAATATCTATCGAGACCTGGCTAGTCTTCAATCGAGGTCGACAAAGTGCTACGGAATCCTGAACTATGTCTTTCAGAGAAGTTTTTTCACAACTATCTTTAGCCGAATCTCTAGAAAAATTCTGCAGCCCTTCGATGATCTCCGACATTTGCCTTACAGACTTCATTATAATATCGATCTCTTTCTCAACGGTTCTGGAAAGATGGGCTTCATTTTTAAGGTGTTTTTTAAGAATGGAGGCCTTCCCAGATATAATAGCTAAGGGATTTCTAATATCATGGATAATCGAATTTGCCATTTGCCCGACAGCAGATAATTTCAATGCATGTGAAAGCTTCATTTGCTGCTCATTTACCTGCCGGTCTTTTCGACGTCGCTCAATAGCATAGCGGATAGATCTATCGATTGTCGCGCCACTCAGCTTATCTTTATTAATAAAGTCGTCGGCTCCAGACACCATAGCCTGCTGGTCGATTGTGTTAGATGTAAAGCCTGTAAGTATTAGCATTGGCTTGGTGCAGCCAATCTGTTTACCGCGCCGAAGTATACTTATGCCGTTCTCGAAACCCAATTTGAAGTCAATCAAATACGCGTCATAGCTATTTGATGACATTTGAGACAAAACATGGTCGATATCATGTGAATAGTCCACTTCATACTTTGGATTATTAATTGAGGAGAGTAATCTATTTACCATTTCGAAATCAACTTTATCATCATCTAGCATAAGAACTTTAAGGGTTATCTTTGAGCGTGACTCCTCACTTGACTGGTCCATGAAATCCTTAACAAAGTCGACAAGGTAATCGCCCTCAAAACACTTGACCTTGTCAATCACTGACACAGTACCTGGAAGGTACGGCCGTACCGAGTCGATATTAAAAGAAGTAACAACAACACATGGTATACCGAGATTAGCACAGTAGTGAGAAAGAGACACACCGTCACCGTCCTCCATGTGATAGTCGGTTAGAACCAAAGAAACCTTGTTGGTTTCTAATTCCTCCATTGCCTCATAGCCACTCGAAGCGGAGAAGACATCAAATTCTGTTCTAGCTAAGTGAGAACTCAAAAGCACTACGATTTCAGGGTTATCATCGACAACCAATACACTGGTGGACATAGATCTTCTCCAATAATTCTTCTGGCAACATAATGCCGATGATAAATAAGCGGTTTAAAGCAAATAGGCTAGGTTAAAAGCTTTAGATTCATTTATGTTACTAACTCCGAAATCAACTGTAAATAATTAGGATTGCTAAAAGCCTTAAATTGTTGGTCGCCATCTAAAATTAACCAAACGGACGGAACAAATGTTCTATTTCAAACCGATCGAGACATATCTGTCTATCAAGCCATATTTACAAATATTTAGCTCCAACATGATGGCTAAAGTTAATTTTTCTTAAAAAACACTTGACAATTAAGGCCCATCACGCAAATTCCGATACAGTAAGCTGGCACTTTGAAATTAGTTCATTAAAAGATTTGATATAGAAGATGAACGCACTTCGAACCACCTAAGAATTTTAATACGACCCCACATTGGCAAAGGCTTAGACTTGAGTGATACTAAAGAAGAAAATCAGTTAGATTTTGGAGTAAACTCATTTCCAATAAAATTTTTAGTATCTGTATTTCTCATTTCAATTTCCCCTGCTCTGCTAAATGTTTTAGGACTAGACTTAGGTTGCGCTCCTAGTGAACTTAACATTGAAAATATTGCCAAATGGCACCTGAACGGGAACATTACAGCAGACCGCATCTTTGCTGCACTTTCGGGGAATCTACATCATTTGATCTTAGAGTGGAGCTCGGTGATGGTGGCTACTACTACCATCTTCATCGCATTCTCTCATTTTTCTACAACCAAAGACGTAAGTTCACCAATCATTGGTGCGGCCATACTATGTTCAGGCTTTATGGATGCCTTTCATACCTTAGCCTCGGTTCATATGATAAGCACTATTGCGGACCACAGTGATTTTATTCCATTCACATGGACCCTGACTAGAACATTCAATGTTGGGCTTCTTATGCTCGGTGCAGCAATCTCGCTAAATTTAAATATCCGTAATACCAAATCTGGCTTGATCCGAATTTCCTTCGTAACCTTAATATTTATACTAATAACTTGTTTGTCGATTTATTTAGCGATGAACCTAGAGCATCTACCGCAGTTTATATTTCCTCACCAATTGGTGAGTAGACCCTACGATATCATTCCTCTTACTCTTTTTACTTTAGCGTTTCCTATCTTTTGGAAACTTTATAAAAAAACTCCAAATTTTCTCACAGCATCTCTTATTGTTGCTTTAATCCCTCACGTTATTCTTGAGCTTCATATGGTTTTTGGCTCTTCACAGCTGTTTGACAACGATTTCAACATAGCTCACGCGCTAAAAATAGTAGCTTACTTAGTACCGTTTTTAGGGTTTATATTAGATTATATCCGAGCTCATTTAATTCAAGAACAAACCCAAGAAGAGCTAGCCGAAAGAAGGCTCCGCCTTCAAGCAGTGCTTGATGAAGCAGTCGATGGAATTATCACCATTGACAGTAAGGGGGTTATTGAATCATTCAATGCCGCTTGTATTAAGTTGTTTGATTATAGCCCCGACGAGGTTATTGGAAAAAATATTAATACCTTAATGCCTGAACCATACCGCAAAGAACACGATCAATACCTAAGAAATTATCACAGCACAGGAGATAAGAAGATCATCGGGATTGGCCGAGAGGTTTCTGGAAAGAAAAAGGATGGAACTATTTTCCCTATCGAGCTGTCAGTAAGTCAGATAGAAGTCAGAGGAAAAAGGATTTACAGCGGTATAGTGAGAGACATCTCAGCTCGAAAAGAGTCAGAAAATCAACTCAAGACGGCTGTTGAAGATCTGCAGCAAACCAACCAAGAGCTTGAGTCATTCGCCTACGTCGCCTCTCATGACCTGAAGTCTCCTTTAAGAGCGATAGATAATTTAGCCCAGTGGCTAGACGAAGATCTAAGCGAAAGTTTGGACGACGAGAATAGGAATCGACTGAAGCAGCTGAGAGGACGAGTATTACGTTTGGAAAATCTCTTAGACGACTTGCTTGAATTCTCAAAAGGTGGTCAGGAATTTGACGACACAGAAATCATTAGGCCAGATCGATTGATAGAAGAAGTCAAAGAAATACTCAATATCCCAAATCATATTAAAGTTGAAACCACTCAAGAACTCAAAACCATCAAAATTCCTCGTATGCCTTTAGAACAGATATTTCAAAATTTAATCAGCAATGCTGTGAAACACAATGATAAAAAAAATGGCCATATAACTATTTCAGGAGAAACTTCAGGCCCTTATGTTGAGTTTAGGGTTTCCGACAATGGCCCAGGAATCGAAGAAAAGTTTCATGAAAAAATCTTTGAAATGTTTCAGACGCTAAGGTCTCGCGATGACGTGGAAGGCAGCGGCATGGGGCTTGCGCTAGTTAAGAAGATATTATACCGTTTCGGTGGCAAGGTGCGAGTAGAGTCTGAACCAGGAAAAGGAGCAACATTTTTTGTATATTGGCCATTGAATCCTAAAATAAGCAAAAACACCTCTAGAAGGAGTAAATAATGGATGTTAAAACAGTCAATATTTTGTTGGTTGAAGACGATGAAATTGACGCCGAGGGAGTCCGAAGAGCATTTAAAAAGCATAAAATAGCAAATCCTATATACCACGCTCAAGACGGCGTTGAAGCTCTAGAGATATTGCGCGGTGAGAACGGCAAAGAAAAGATCCCAGAACCCAAACTTCTTCTAGTGGACATAAATATGCCGAGGATGAATGGAATAGAACTTCTTCAGGAAATTCGAAAAGATGATAAGCTTAATAAATGCATAGCTTTTATATTGACAACCTCAAAAAGTGAGGAAGATAAATACAAGGCTTACGACCTTAATGTCGCAGGGTATCTCATTAAGTCTAATGTCGGCCATAACTTTATTGAAATGATTAAAATGTTAGACCACTATTGGACAGTCGTAGAATTTCCTTGATCTGTAGAAATCTTTTTACAAATCACTCGCTCTAATATGCCTATGCACAATCTGATAAAAATTTTCTAAATTGAAGGGTTTGGTGATACAATCATCGCAGCCGATCTCGATAACTTTTTCGACCTCTTGCTTTAAAGCCCTGGCGGTAACGGCAATGATTGGTGCTTCATAGCCATTAGATCGTAAAGCTTGAGTAGCCTCATAACCATCCATAATCGGCATATGTAAATCCATTAATATGATATCGAACCCGCCGTTGCTACCTACGATTTCGATCGCTTCTTTGCCATTACGTGCTATATCAACATCTGCCCCCTCAGCCTCCAGAAGGGTCTTATTGAGAGTTCGAATATCTTCAGTATCCTCAACAAGAAGAATACTTCTGTTTTTAAGAAGATTTCCCCTAAATTTAAAATTTTGCCCTGCTGACTTCGCTAAAAAATCTGATTGATTAAAGTCATACCGCAGGCTATTAGGGTGCAAATAACCAGGGTTGACTCGAAGCTCAAAAGTGCTTCCTTTACCCAGTTCACTCCAGATCATCTTTAGAGACCCACCTAATGCGGTCGATATGTGCCTAGACAAGATTAAGCCTAGACCACTTCCACCATGACGTTTTCTGGTTCCATTATCAATCTGGCTAAAAGGTTTAAAAAGAAGATCCCGTCGATCACCCGCAATTCCGATTCCTGAATCAGTGATATCAAATACTAGATCGTAGTACTTTACTCCTTCCATTTCCTCCAAAAAAATTTTTACAGTGACCGATCCTTCATGAGTAAACTTGATAGCATTGCCAACAATATTCATTAAAATTTGACGCAAACGCACTGGGTCCGAATATATTTTTTCGGGAATGGGACCAATAAAGTCGAAATAGAGACGTAGGTGATTATCCTCAGCTCTCTTATTTAATAGCATAAATATTTGTGCAAGTTCGTCGCTCAAAGAAAATTCTTTTAGCTCTACTTCGACTTTACCAGCTTCTATTGATGATAAATCTAGAATGTCATGTATTAGATTTTTGAGGTACTTCGCATTCTTAATAATAGTATTGATACAATCACTTTTATCCTTCTTACTGTGATCAACACTTGGCAACAACTCAGCAAAGCCGATAATAGATGTCAGCGGGGTTCTAATCTCATGACTTAGGTTCGCAAGAAAATTACTTTTAGCCGCGTTAGACTTCTCGGACTCTTTTCGAGCTTGCTCAGCATCACATCTCGCGCTAATCAGCTCGTTTTCAAGCCGTTTTCTTTCAAGAGCATATCTAACAGCCCGGTGCAATAGCTCTTCTTCACTGGAGATCCGGGACTTATACAAGTAATCTTGAGCTCCGAGCTGAAGAGTCGTAATAGCTTTATTCTCATTCTCATCTCCGGTTACGACTATCAAAGCCGTCTCGGGCTGTACATCTTTCAGGTGGCTAATTATCTGAGTCCCATGTCCATCAGGGAGTTGCATATCAATTAAAGCGACATCAAATGAGTGCTGTTTGATAATCTCATGGGCTTGTTTGCATGTAGTAGCATAGACGAGTTTAAATCCAGTCGAATAAAGCCTTTCCCCAATCATCCTTGAGTCAATATCGTCATCTTCAACGAGCAAGATATTTAGGCCTTCTGATACCGTTTGATGCATAAATACTACCACCTAAATGAACGACATCATAATTAAGCTGCTAATAACTCGAGGTCAGTATTTGCATAAATAGTAATGGTTAGCAATTCACACTTAGTTAATTTTAATTAACTTTATCGGGCTCTTTTTACTAGAAGTACAAAATTAATCTTATATAGTGCTCCCGTCAGCAGTATAGATACCCGGATAAAAAATGAAAATCAACAAACACTTACTAGGTTCGGTATCACTCATCATTCTGGTGTTTATCAGCGACTTATTAACACCAAATATTTTTGTCAGTAGCATTCTATATGCACTAGTCGTTATCGGGTCTATAAAAATTAGACCTAGGTCACTTATAAAACTTGCTATCATTTGCTCATTACTCACAATCATAGGTCATTTTATTTCACTCGACCCATCAACTGAGAACTCAATATTTGCTATTGGAAACAGGCTTGTCTCTGTAGGAGCTATTTGGGTTGCAGTTTATTCCGCTGTAAAACGATCAGGGGGAGATATCGCTTTAGCAGAAAGTGAAAGAAATTTTAAATCGTTATACGAAACTTCACTTGATATGTTTGCTTCAATAAATCCTATAGATGCATCTATTCTAAATTGTAATCAAAGGCTATGCTATAGGCTAGGCTATTCTAAATCAGATATAATCGGTAAAAAAGTTTTTTTTGTCTATCACCCTGATTGCCATAAGCTCGTAGAAAGTGCTTTCAATCAGTTCGTGTCTCAAGGAACCGTTAAAAACACTAAACTTGAGCTTAAAACCAAATCGGGAGAGAAGGTCGGCGTCATTTTAAATGTTAACGCCGTTCGTGACAATAATGGAAGGATTCTTTACAGCGCCTCGTCGTGGACAGATATTTCTGAAATCATTCTCGCTGAAGAAAGATTAAAACAAAACAATGAAGATTTACGGCAAGCTAATCTTGAACTAATAAGATCAAATAAAGAGTTGGATGAGTTTGCTTATGCAGCCTCACATGATTTAAAGTCACCATTACGAGCAATTGACAATCTTTCTAAATGGATTTTGAAAGATTCTGGCCATTTGCTACCAGAAAAATCAAGAAACGATTTAGAGACAGTAAGAGTACGTGTTGCAAGAATGAATTCCTTATTATCAGGGCTGTTAGAGTTTTCTAGAATAGGGCAGATGAATGATAAAATAGAATCTGTTGACACGACAGAGGTTGTCAAAAGTGCTTTCGAATTATCGTTACCTCCTACAGGTTTTTCTCTGGAAATAGAAGGGTCCTTGCCCAAATTTGAAACGGTAAAGGTACCATTTGAGAAAGTCATGAGAAACCTCCTAGATAATGCCATCAAACACCATGATCGAGAGGATGGTAAGGTCACCATACGCTGCAATCAAGACCTCGAATTTTATCAGTTCGATATCGAAGACGATGGCCCTGGTATTTCTGAAAAATATAGAGAACAAATTTTTCATATGTTCAAGACATTAAAACCAAAGGGTAAAGGTGGGGGTTCAGGTGTCGGCTTGGCTTTAGTCAAGAAAACTGTTGAGAACCTCAAAGGGGAGATTGATATCGATTCGGCCGCTCCAACTGGAACAATTTTTCGATTTACTTGGCCGCAGGTAGTCGAAGAAAGGAGTTTTAATGAGTGATATTGAAAAAGTCAGAATTCTTTTAGTTGAAGATGATGAGCTAGATGTCCGAGCTGCAAAAGAAGCCTTTGCCGAGCAAAAGATCT
>JANQHA010000084.1 GCA_028282865.1 Oligoflexales bacterium | reverse complement strand
TGATTGTAAAAAGTACCGAATCATCTAAAGCAGCCAGCCTCATGGTCAACCAAAGCCAAGACCTAGTAAAAGGTGGTTTAGACTCATCTGAGCGGGTCGTTCGAGCAATGGGAGATATCGAGGCATCCAACCAAAATCTCATCGAAGGTATTGAGCAGGGTAATAAAGAGATCGATGAAATCGCTGAGATATTGAAGTCTATCAAAGAAAAGTTAGGTGTTATCAACGACATCGTATTTCAAACAAAGCTTCTGTCATTTAACGCCTCTGTTGAGGCGGCCAGAGCGGGTGAAGCAGGGAAAGGCTTCTCCGTGGTAGCGGAAGAAGTAGGTAACCTGGCCCTAATGAGTGGTAAAGCGGCAACAGAAATTATGGGATTCGTTGACAGCAGTGTCAGCAAGGTGACTGAAATCATCGAATCTAACTCCAAGAGAATGGGATCCTCAATTGAAAAGGGTAAAGAAACCCTTGAAATTGGAACCAAGGCAGTTGGCGAATGCCAGCAAAACCTCACGGATATAAACGAAAAGATGGCGTTAATCGTAAACCAAATGGATCATATTACATCTGCAAACGAAGAGCAAAGCCGCGGGCTAGACGAAGTATTCACTGCGATCCAAGCACTAGATACCAAAAGCGCTGAGAACAACACGCTATTTAGAGATGTATTAGAGACGGCTGATGGACTTTCTGGGCAAGCGGGTCAAGTTAACCATTTCAGTGAAGACCTAGTTCATGTTATAAATGGTGGTAAGGCTCAATCGGATTCAGAATCATCTCATCATGATAAAGTTGTGACTGACGAAGGAGAAGATAAGGCCGCCTAACTATACGGAGGCTTTATCTTGCTTAAAAAGATGTTTTTAAAGACGACACAGCTACTTTTGAATGTATTGCAGTTTATGATTAGCCCTGCAACTGTCATATTTAGAGAAATTGACCCGCAGGACCAAAAGCATGGAAAAGTACGAGACTCACTCACCAAAGAGTGAGTCTTTTCTATTTTTTAGAAACTAGCATTATATCATCTATATACCAGCCCTCAGATCTAATGTCATAGTCGGTTCGCACTCGAAACCTCAGATACATCTGTTTAGAAGTGGCATTGATATACTTGATCCGGTGGTGCCAGGATTTATATCCAGTTATCAAGTCGACTCGCCTCCAAGATCGTTGACTGTCAAAGGAGGCCTCGACAAAAGCAAAGTCGTAGCCCTTTTCCAGAGCAGTTTTAGTAAAAAATGACACACCAACTTCCTCAGTTTTGTCGCCTAAAGAAACGGGACCTATTTTTACATATGATTCCGAATTATCTGGCGATGAGCTCCCAGGGCTATCTGATAGAACCAGTCCAGGACGATCTTCGACAGATTCAGTATTCCAGCGGCCAGACACCTCTAGGCCATCGAGCGATTCTGCTAAATTTTCATACAATAAGTTTACCTCTTCGACAGAAAACGGGGTGGAATGACCAAGCGCTCCTAAATTGCCGACATTATCCCTCGCTCGGATAGCAATATAGCCTTGATAATTAAAGCGAAGGCCCTCTAAGCGCCCTTTAGGTGCCTCTCGGGTTCCGACCAATGAAAATGACCCTGTGGTAGCCTTGAGCCAATCTTCTTCAGTTGATATGGGAGTGCTCGCGTATCTAAGAACATAATGGGACGCCAACCCTTTACTGCCATCGTCTCCAGCTGGATCCCATGATAGCTCAATCGCCATTTGCTCCTTAACATCAACTCGAACTCGCTCAATAGCGCTTGGTGGGGTGTCATCTTGCTCTATCGAGTTTGCTACATTAAGCCAGCCAGACGAGCTAACGACTGGCCTAAGACGAGTTTGTACTTCAACACCGCTATAGATGCGCTTTATAATGTCTCGATAGTCAAAAGAGGGATACATACTCTTTATGAGTGCTGCCGAACCGGCTACATGAGGAGTTGCCATAGAGGTCCCACTGAGCAGCTTAAACTGATTGTTAGCTGCACACGAAAGGATATCAACGCCTGGTGCTGCGATATCTACCGATCTGTGACCGAAGTTAGAAAAACTCGCTAATTCGCCATTTCGATCAACCGCGGCTACAGAAATAATATTGTCTAAATTATAACTAGAGGGATAATGAGTAAATTCATCAGTATTGGTCGATGTATTTCCTGCGGCTGCGACGAATAAAATTCCTTTATCGCGAGATTTTTTTATAGCGTCATACATTGTTTGCGAAAAGCCTCCACCACCCCAGCTATTATTCGTGATATCAGCGCCTATATTAGTGGCGTATTCGATTGCCTTAATAGCGTCGGCTATCGTGCCAATACCTCCGGCACCAATAAACTTAAGCCCTACGAGAGACACCTGCCAGTTTACCCCAACAACTCCAAACTGGTTATTGCCCTCCGCACCGATTGTACCAGCACAATGAGTGCCATGACGTGAGCTATGATCATCCATTGGGTTATTGTTGTTGCTAACAAAGTTCCATCCACGCCAATCATCAACATAACCATTATTATCATCGTCAATGCCATTGCTACGCTTGTCCCGGCCATCCGCATCTTTTCCAACTTCTCCTGGGTTATTCCAGTAATTGTTCTTCAGATCCTTGTGAGAGTAGTCGACCCCTGTGTCAATAACAGCGACCAGCACATTCTTCGAACCTCTGGAAAGCTCCCAGCCCTTTAGCGCTCCAATATCAGCACCGGCTGTACCACCACTTTGACCGGAATTATACAGCCCGTATAGCTCGGAAAACTTCGGGTCATTAGGAGCTTGATTAATCGATATCAGCTGATTAGCTTCTACATACTCCACGGCATCATCCAAAGTTAGCGCTGCCGCCGTTGTTCTCAATTCGGTAGCGTTTCCCGATTTTTCAAACTTTACCAAAAAAGCTCCCTTGCTTTGGAACCGATGCAATACAACACCACCAAACCTAGCAAGATGTCCACTAACCTGCCGCCGAGACCAATTGCTAGGGTATTTGACGATGAGCTCGTTCGACACATGAGGCAGTACAAAACTACCAAACAGTTTTTGGCTCTTGGCAAATAACGGCTTCGAGACAAGGCATAACGCTATAATCCAAAATTTAAATGTCATAAGGCACACCACAAGTAATTTTTAGGAAAAGTATATGTCAATTATAATTCTCTGACAGTTTTTGTAAATTGTATAGGGTTTAGTCATAGCATACTTTTAGGGTGATCAACTTTGAGGTTGCCGAAAAAGTCGGATAAAGTATTATTTATACTAAGTC
>JANQHA010000034.1 GCA_028282865.1 Oligoflexales bacterium | reverse complement strand
GGTCATAAGACAACGAAGACCGGCGTCCCAACCCCGAAGCTATTTGTCCGCGAAGCTCGGGGCGAAACAAGGTTTCGAACTGTCGGATAACATTTTCTCGTTCGTCAAACTCTTCCATTGGAAGCATATAACCGCGACAACAAGTCGCTTCCAAAATCTTGCTACCATTGACTTTAGCGACACTTTGAGACACCACAACATCATCATCGAAGTCTAGTATCTTTACATTCAAGTCAATTTGGTCCCCTTCTTCAGCCCAACCGCTATAATACGTTAGCTCGTCAGCTAGGAGCACTGGCCGTTTAGTAAAGTCTACTGAATGCATTTTAAGGAATGCACCTAGCTGGGCTAAAGCTTCGGTAACTACAGCGGGGCTTAGCACCCGCCGTCCATTTGGCAACTTATAAAAGAAAGGCTCACACCTAGTTACATTTTTTAGCCCATGGGCTGATGTTTTAGAATTAAGCTCGTATATTCGGTCAACATATAAAAACGACACTAAGATTGCGCCTCTGTACTTGATTGATCAGCCATAGGTGCCCATAAGGTACCATCGAGCTTTCGTTTAACAATATTGACAAATACCTCAGTGGTAAAAGAAGCTGGAAGCTCACGTAGCGACATTCCTGCCTGAATATCGGCTGCTGGCACTTCTGGTAACAAAGCCCTCAGCCGCTGAGCTCCCTGCTCTTGTAAAATGGAATCGACTTCAAATTGCTCCGGCTCCATACCTCCGCGGGCCTTCTGCTCAATCTCTCTTTGGGGAATTTTGATGTCAAACTCCTTCTCCAAACGAAACATAATATCTAAAAAATCAATCGACTCAGCGCCTAAATCACGGATTAGATTAGATTTCAAGCTGACGTCTTCGAGGTCAACACATAATGAATCTGCAACAATACTCCGAACTTTCACCTCAACATCGGCGGAACTATAATTAGCCATAGCCAATCTCCCATGCGATTTTAAATAATTAACGAATAATATTAACAGATTAACAAACAAAAAGCCACGGTGAGATGGGAGTGCTTAGTTTTAGAAGCGATATACCAATTTGACTGGAATTTTATACCTTTTCGCTAAATATGCGCCGGGTTGTTCACCGCTTTCATCAATACCAATCGAGGTCTCGGAATAAACCAAACCAGTCTCAAAAATAACGCGATAAAAACCCCTCTTTCGTTTTCGAAGCCGAATGCGGTCAAACTTATACCGGATTCCTCCGGCCAAGCCCCATACCGGTTGCTCGGGGGGTTCGCCAAGGTTAAGTGCAAGATCAAAAAAACCGAAGCCGGTCTTGCCGTCTTCTCCTTTAGACCCGGGACCAATACTTCCTGGTTCGTTAAAGTAGCCAAACATCACATCAGTTTGATGGTCGACCCTAACTTCGGCACCGCTGTAAAAAGATATGGTGTCGTAGGCATCTAGTTCCTTCTCAGTCATATCAACAATGGAAAAACGTTTTTTACCTTTTTCAACTTTTTTATACTCCACATCTATCGTCGCATAAACTTTTGGATGAAAACGCACGCCCAGACCTAGTCGAAGAGGGTTTAGGGAGCTCGAAGTAGAATCCTTACCATCATCATTGGCATCCCCTTCTTGGATAGCATTAAGTTGAGAATCTAGCTTCGAGGTAACAGATGCCGATTTAAAAACACCAACTAAAATGCCTACAGAAAAAAGAGGAGCACTGAACTTAGCACCCATGACGATATTTACGGTCTCTGACTTAACATCAAATGAAGCGATTTTCTCCCCAGCCGACGATTCCGACAGATCGCCACCACCTTCGTAAGACAAATAGTGAAAGCGCATGCCAACAGAAAACTGATTTGCAATAGCATATCCGATGTTCAAATCTGCTAGGGCATTAACCTTTCCTTCGCCTTTTATATCGACCAAACTTTGTTGGCTCAGAATAACAATGGGAATATCTTCGACGTCTATGGTTTGGCTTACAGGAAATGGAATAGCAGTACCACTGACCCCAAGACGAGGTGATATTTTATATAAAAATTTAGGAATAGGTAATTTAGGGTTTAAGCCGAACTTCCTGGAACTATGCGCTTCAAACCCTGGGTACCGTTGACTGTACTCATACGAGCTAGCACCCCAAGTGACTAGTATTGAGCTACGTTTTACTTCGCCAGCAATTGCCGGATTAAAGTCAACGCCATCGATGCTTGGCCGGCCAGCAGTACCAGACTTACCAATAAATGGCTTCGACTCTCCTAGCTGACTAGAAACCTGGCTTAAAGAAGTGGAAGCCAAAAAAAAGTTCAAACTAAACAGAAGAACCCAATACACATTAACCTCAGCGACACCGGAAGAAAAACCGGAAATTCCCAACAAAACAAAGAGCCAATACTAGACTACTGATTGGATTCAAGTTTGGCAATCAAATCAGGAACACTTTTAAGACCAGGGCCGAGTGCCTTTATCAGCCTTTCTTCCATAATCGAGTTTACACCAAAAGAGTGGAATAGGAGGGTTGTTGAGACATCAACAAACACATCACCCGCATGCGGGACGATTAAAATCAAGAATTTACCTTCATTTAGTAGCGACACCTCGACTGGCTGTAAAGACTGTGTCACAGCAGTGACAGCAAAAAACTTGTCCTCAAACAGCTGGCCGCTTACGCTGAACTTATTGTTAACATCAATCTGACCGTTCTGAGCACGAGTAGACACGAGTGAAAAATCCATACTGAAAGAGAAGTTACTCTTATCAAACTGCGGTTTACCAAGAATCTCAAACGTAAAGTCTTTATTGCGAGATGTACCAGTTCCACCACTGCCTATGACGCCATTCGTTTCGCTTTCTAGACCAGTAATCAAAACATTTGCAAGCTGCAAAAGGTTCCTATTTAGCCAAACCTCAGAGCGAGTCGCTAAAGAGAATATCTCACTATTGGTGGGACTGATCGAGCTTTGAATCGAAGTAAATGCGAGATTCGTAGTCAAGGAATTATAGTTCTGCGGGCTGGTACCTGGTTTGGTACAAATTTCATTAGCCAACCCGACCCCAGCTAGGTTTGGCTGTTGGCTTCGTAATTGAATTAGCCCGCACAGCTCGCTCATTTTTTCCGAAAGACTGTTAGCATCTTTGAAAATATGCCCAACTTTATCGGCATTGCCAGTGGGAGCACCCGTACCAAAAACGCCACGCCCGTCGTTACAACCGCCCACTAACGCACTAAACCCCAGAAGAAGCCCTAAGCCGATCTCCTGGGGGTTAAATACTCCGAAATAACTTCTAACACTGCTCACATCGTTTCCTTTAAGACTCCTCGTCGGTAGCCTCTGGCTCGGTCTCAGATGAACTTGAGTTTGGAGAGCCTACGCAACCACCACCGCTACTTACCGGAATCGCGTTTGCACCTTGCTGCCGCGCTTGAGTGCCAGAATCAATAACGCTTCCAATTGCGCCACTAAAAAGGCCGCCAAGCATTCCACCTGCTCCCCCGCTGCCTCCGCCACTTAAAACTTTTGCTAAACCACCGATCAGCCCCTCTCCGTTGACCAGGTCGGAAATAAGTCCATCCTGTCCACGACCAATGTTTCCCGAGTTCGCATACTGGTCTAAAGCACCAGAGGCTATAAAGCTTATCCTTTGAGTGGTATCCATCGATAGCTCTGAAGTCGGAACCGGGCCACCGTTCAACTCACAATCTTGAGCAGACCCACCGGCAGATATACAGGCATTTTTATTTCTCAAAACAACTTCAACAGTGCCGTTTGAGAGATTCATTCCCCGAACAACCACCTCATTGAAGCTTACATAGACGTTACTCAGATCCGAACGGTAACCAATGCTATGCGTT
>JANQHA010000003.1 GCA_028282865.1 Oligoflexales bacterium | reverse complement strand
TCTCTGTTGTCAGGACTGGCTTTTAGAAGCGCTCAATTTATCCTTATTTCAGGATTCGTTGCTTTGTTGATCGAGATTCTGCTACTACGTTCTGTCTTGCGCGAGAAGGTAGCACTTCCCCTAAATCAATTGATCAAAGCAATCGATCAAGTTTCTAGAGGAAAATTTAATGTCCAACTAGATACCAATAGAAATGATGAGTTGGGTCGCTTAGCAGCATCCTTTAAGAGTATGGCGAGTCAACTCCAAGGCTCTTTTGCAACTTTGGAACAGCGAGTCGCAGAGCGTACTGCAGAACTTGAAAAAGCTACACTGGCTGCGGATGGCGCTAACCGAGCCAAGAGTGAGTTTCTAGCCAATATGAGCCATGAGTTGCGTACGCCCATGAATGCCATTATTGGCTATAGCGAGATGTTACAGGAAGAAGCTGAAGATCTCGGCGTAGAAACCTTCAATACAGATTTGAAAAAGATCCATAGCGCCGGTAAGCACTTGTTGCATTTAATCAATGATGTTCTTGACTTATCAAAGATTGAGGCGGGTCGAATGGAAATCTACTTGGAGACCTTTGAAATTTCGCCTCTAATCGAGGAGGTAGTCGCGACCATACGGCCATTAGTTGAAAAAAATAGCAATAACTTAATTGTTCATTATTCCAAAGAGATCGGTGCTATGCATGCCGATCTCACTAAGGTTCGCCAGAATTTGTTTAACCTACTGAGCAATGCCAGCAAATTTACAGAACAAGGCGTGATTACGCTAGGAGTTGACCGCTGCACCCATAATAACCAAGATTGGATCAGATTCCAGGTCAGTGACACGGGTATTGGCATGACGCCAGAACAGGTGCAAAGGCTATTCCAAGCCTTCACTCAAGCAGACGCCTCGACTACTCGCAAGTATGGAGGTACTGGCTTGGGACTCGTGATTACCAAGAAATTTTGCCAAATGATGCAAGGTGACGTCACCGTTGAGAGTGAACCGGGTAAAGGATCAACCTTTACCCTTCAGTTGCCAGCCCAAGTGCAAGATCCTAACGGCGACCTTTTGGCTCAGAGCATTAAGGTTGCTGAGTCCTTGCCCCAAGAGATGAGTACGGTCCTGGTGATTGATGATGACCCAACCATCCACGATATAATGCGGCGCTATCTCAGCAAACATGGATTTCAGGTCAGAACTGCGGGTAATGGGCTAGAAGGACTTTATCTCGCCAAGAAAATACATCCGGATGCAATCACACTGGATGTGATGATGCCGGACATGGATGGCTGGGCAGTCTTAACGGCGCTCAAAGCGGATCCTGAAGTGGCCGATATCCCAGTCGTGATGATGACCCTGGTGAATGATAAGAACTTGGGTTATGCATTGGGCGCTTCCGACTATCTTCCCAAACCTATTGATCGCCAGCACCTGAAGGAAGTTTTAAATAAGTTTCAATTAAGTCGCTCATCTGACCCGGTCCTGGTGGTGGAGGATGACACCCTTACTCGGGAGATGGTGCGACGTCAATTAGAAAAAGACGGCTGGCAGGTGACTGAAGCGAGCAACGGGCGCGACGCACTTGAAAAGATGGAAACTAACCTACCCTCACTAATCATCTTGGATCTGATGATGCCGGAGATGAGCGGGTTCGAGTTTGTCCACAAACTCCGCCAACAACCGCAGTGGCGTTCTATTCCAGTCATTGTGTCGACCGCCCAAGAATTGACAGAATCAGAACGTGAACAGTTAAACGGCTACGTAGAAAAAATCTTCCAAAAGGGTTCCTATAGTCGCCAAACTTTGCTTAAGGAAGTTAATCATCTCCTATCAGAGACGATTTCCCGACAAAAGATTTCCGCATCATCTCCGACTCAAGAGCCGCCATCTCGGCCTAAAGAGACAGCATTGCCATTGGTGTAAGTGGGTAACTTGAGTAACTCTATACTGCTCCAAAAACAAAAGTTTTCGTCACACTACCGACATACTCAACAGGGTCAAAGAAGGGGGGACCAATGCCTAAAATCCTTTTGGTTGAAGACAACGAAATGAATCAGGATATGCTTTCTCGCCGATTAAAACGAAGAGGCTATGAAGTGGTTATTGCTATCGATGGAGCCGAAGGCGTATCAATGACAATCTTAGAAAATCCTGACATTGTGTTGATGGACATGAGTCTACCTGTAATCGATGGCTGGGAAGCGACACGGCGATTGAAATCTCATCCGAACACCCAATCAATTCCGGTCATGGCCCTGACGGCCCATGCTATGTCTGGCGATCGCGAGAAAGCTCTGGAAGCAGGCTGCGACGACTACGATACCAAGCCGATCGACTTATCTCGACTGCTGACCAAGATTGAAGCCCTGCTATGCAAAGTTAAAACATCCTGATACCAAAACGATATAAAGGTGAGCAGAATAGATCGACTGCAAGCCTTGCTGGGCAATAATCTATTATGTACAGCCTCAAATCAAATTGGTATGAGTTAGAGGACTCTAGAATGTCGAGAGAAAGTCATCTGCACCACTCTTTACTAGCCCATTTAAGGCATGAGTTATATACACCCATTAATTGTATTAATGGCTATAGTGAACTACTTTTGGAAGAATTAGGAGAGCAGCTAGAGACTCCGAATGACTTGTTCCTTGTGGGCGAACTCCAGAGAATTCAAAGCTGGAGCAAACAGCTTCAAGCCTTAGTCAGCAATATTTTGACGTCAAATCAAGCAGAGCAATTCAACTTGGATATTTCCGCCTTAAGTAATACCATCCAAGTTGAGTTAAAACCATCTACAAATGCAGTTATCAACAGTTGTGAACAGCTTTTAGAGAAAGTAACAATTGAATTTATCCCAGATCTAAAAAAGATTCACACAGCTGCACAGCGTCTACTCGCAATGATTAGCGACATCGTTCAACTATCTAAGCAGCCACTATGTTTTTCTAGTCTTAACGATGTCAAAATTGCCAACTCATCTGAAGCAATATTTGACAATTCTGCAGCACATGAGGATATTGAAAAGCCTATTCATAGCCTAGTGAAAGATAGTCATCCAAAAAAAGCTACTCATCAAGGCAATATTTTAGTGGTAGACAATAATGAGACTAACTTAGATTTACTTGCCCGACAAATAGAAAAACAAGGCTATTCCGCTATAACTGTCACCAGCGGCCAGCAGGCTTTACAGATGATTCAGACTGGGAAATATGACCTCATTCTTCTAGATGTGATCATGCCTGAGATGAATGGTTATCAGGTACTAAATTGGCTCCGTAATAGTAAATGGCGACATATTCCAGTTATTATGATTTCGTCTTTAGACGAGATTGAAAGTGTTGCAAAGTGTATAGAAATGGGAGCAGAAGATTATCTACCTAAACCATTCAATTCGGTACTACTACGAGCAAGAATAGAGGCTTGTCTGGAAAAGAAAAAATTGCGTGATCAAGAGGCTTCATATCTGACTCAGCTAGCCCAAGCTAATCAGGAGATAACGACCTTAAATAAGCGCCTTAAAGCAGAGAACTTGCGTCTCAGCGCCGAGCTAGAGGTGACCCGCCAATTGCAGCAAATGATCTTGCCGAAGGAAACCGAGCTGAGTCAAATCGATGAGCTCGATATTGCTGGTTTTATGCAACCTGCCGAAGAGGTAGGCGGTGACTACTACGACGTGGTTCAACACAATGGCCGAGTCAAAATTGGCATTGGCGATGTCACTGGGCATGGTCTCGAAAGCGGCGTT
>JANQHA010000501.1 GCA_028282865.1 Oligoflexales bacterium | reverse complement strand
GAACTGGCCTAAACCAGGGCTCAAAAGTGATCATCACTGGAGTGGGAGAACCCATTAGAACACTAACTAGCGCCGCACCTACTGATTGGAATCTTCCAGCCCCATTTGAAAAACCTATGCTAGCAAGTGACGGAATCGTTTGCATCACAGCGCCAAAGTTTGATTCCTATGAATCGGAACATGAGAACATAGCAGAATTTGCCCTTCAAATAAAAGGCAACCACCTAAGTGGCATAGCACTCATCGTACTTTGCGATGATAGCGAATTTAGCGCGGAGTCTCTAAACAATTTTGCTTGGGTGACCTTTACAAGGTCAAACCCCTCACACGATATTTACGGAGTAGATAGTTTTAATAAACATAAACACTGGGGATGCGAAGGCCCACTCATTATTGATGCGAGAATAAAACCTCATCATGCACCGCCGCTGATCGAAGACTCGGAGGCGAAAGTCAAGGCAACCGACCTTCTTAAAAATTACGCTTTTTAAATTTTCGCCTCGCTGATTTTTTACGAATAGCTTTGCTGCCTCCGAACCGACCCCTATACTCCATTTGACCTGTTTCTATTTCATTGAAATCACCTAGGTCATCATCACTCAAAGTCGAGCGCTCGCGGTTCGAATAACGCTTGTAGCTATTCATAGGAGGATGTCGGGTTTCGACAAACCGCCTTCCTCGGTCACGCTCAACAGCCGGTTGGGAAAACTTATCACGATTTAATATGATATCTTTATACCCATTAGACACGATCACTGAGTCACTGAGCACTTCCAATACGTAAAAGTCAGATTTATTAGTCAAATACTGGCCGACCTTAAGAATAAGGTTTTTTTTCTTATGACGGTCCAAAAGCATAACGATGCCATCGCTATTGCCCTTACTTTCTGAGATGATTCCAACCACAGCATATCGTTTTTGCAAACCATTGTTAGCAATGGCTATATCACTCAAACTTCCTAACACGTACACCAGTAAAACTAAAACCCACCGCACCATACTCGTGTCCGTACCCTTATAGTAAAATAAAAAAATTATGGCTAAACGTTACTTAATTAAACATTAAATTTGGCTAAATCTAAATAGCTAAATGAACTATCACTCTTGAATTTATATAGCTTTAAAGTATAAGAAATGATGAACAGTTCTTTATTAACTGCTACTTAACTAGCATCCGGTTTAGTTGAGTAAATTCGCTTTGATCGTAAAATAACTCGCCACCTCTACGCATCAAATCCAGCTTACCATCTCCATTAAAGTCAAATACCGAAGAAACCTGATTTCCATTTAGATCGATGATTTCGAGCATATCGATCCGGCCATTCTTATCAAAATCCCAGCCCCGGTATCCAAGTTGCGGCTCAGCGGTCTCGGAAGGAAGGTTGTTAGTGATATAAACCGGTTGCAAATTAGGCAGTGGGTCCTTTTCAAGCCTTGGAGCACCCATTTTATAGCTATATGAAGGTAGTTCAGGCTCTTCGATGAGCTTAGGCTGCACTTTTTTCTCCCCATCTGCCACGCAGCCCGCTAAAGCCAGCATCGCCAAGGTAATAAGAGAGATTAGATCTTTACCCATTTTGCCACTCCCGGTATGATGACAACCTTTTAAATTGCTTAGGTATTAACGGTATCGGCGTATATCGGCCGATATTTACTGGATAATATCGCGAGGCTTAGGAAACCAATGCAAGATCCTAAATTTATTAGAAATTTCTGTATAATTGCCCATATTGACCACGGCAAATCGACTCTTGCCGATAGGCTTATAGAAACCTGCGGGGCATTAACAAAACGAGAGATGCAAAACCAGGTTTTGGATTCGATGGATATTGAGCGAGAGCGTGGAATTACTATCAAAGCTCAAACCGCGACCATGAACTATAAGGCCCATAATGGCCAGATTTATCAGCTGAACCTCATTGATACCCCCGGCCATGTCGATTTCAGTTATGAGGTATCACGTAGCCTAGCGGCATGCGAAGGTGCGATCGTAGTGGTCGACGCAGCTCAAGGAGTCGAAGCTCAAACTGTGGCCAATGTAACACTGGCTATGAAACACCAACTCGCGCTGATTCCAGCGATTAATAAGATAGACCTACCTAGCGCAGAACCTGAACGGGTTCTGCAAGAAGTAGAAGATGAACTTACTATCGAGGCTGCCGATGCGGTATGTTGTTCTGCGAAAACAGGAGCAGGCGTTGAAGATCTTTTAGAGGCGATTGTTAAGCAAGTTCCTCCGCCCGAAGATAAAAACGAGCTTCCACTCCAAGCGCTGATTTTTGACAGCTGGTTTGATTCCTATTTAGGTGCAGTCTCTTTAATTCGAATCGTCGCAGGTTCTATTAAAAAAGGGGAACGAATCTCTATGATGTCCAGCGGCAAAGAGTTCGAAGCGCTACAAGTCAGTAAACTGACTCCAAAAGCTGTTGAAGTAA
>JANQHA010000500.1 GCA_028282865.1 Oligoflexales bacterium | reverse complement strand
ATATCAACTTCTTCTGTATTATAATCGACATCGAGTTGTTCTAAAATAATTTCTACCGGCTGGGGTTTATGTAGTAAGAAACCTTGGACCAAGTCGATTCCCATTTTTTGAAGGCATTCGAGTTCCTCCCATTTCTCAACTCCTTCGGCTAGAACTTGAGTCTTCAGTATTCTGCCCGCTTGGACAAGACCACTGAGATAGGCATGTTTAACAGGGTCTTTATGAATATCCTGTATCAGGCTACGATCAAATTTAATAATTCCTGGCTTCATATCAATAATACGATCCAGGCTTGCATAAGCTTTGCCAAAGTCATCTGCAGCAATCTGAATATTGTGGCCAGAGACTTCTCGCTGTACGTTCTCAATCAAGTCAAGGTTGTGGATCATCTCAGTCTCTGAAATTTCTAAGATAACGCCCCCTCTCGAAGATAAAATCTCCTTAAGGTAATCGATAAAGTATAAGTTTCTTGGCAAGATGTTTACCATAAGAGCGCCAGGCAAATTTGCGCTGTGCTTAATCGCATGCCGCATGCATGACTGGTCAAGTTCCAATGCAACTTTGGTCATTTGAGCGATTTTGAATAGAACGTCGGGGCGCATAAACTTTGGATCAAGAATTTCAACCGAACGTCCCATCGTAGATTTTACATTGTCCGTTCGGACCCGAACTAGCGCTTCAAAACCAAAGATATGGCATTGCAAAGGCATGATTGACTCTTGGTCGATCGATTTTAAATACTCGTCTTTTTTAATAGACTGAAGTTTGAAGACACCCTGATAGTTCGGATATAGTAAATTTCCTCCCTGAATAAGAGTCGTCATCATTTCTCGATAGCGATTTTTAGTCCGCACTGCCTGAATTTGAGCAATACGACCACAGTGTTCAATTGCTGAACTAACCGTTTCCAACGGATCTAAGCAAGGGTTATACATCGCACTGGCAAAACCGACGACCACGTTAGGCATGTCGCGGATACTCGGAGGCAAGCGTTTTTTTGCCAATGGAAGCGAGACCTCGGTCCAAAGTGCATTCTGAATAATTCGATTGAGCCGATCAGCAACCTTCTCAAGTACTCCCGGCAACGGTAATGGAATTGTTTTTCGTGAACGATTTAAAAAGACGTAGTAGAGGTTGCCATGATCTGAGCGCCTGCACAGCACATCACTAGCTCGAAAGCACCCCGGCTTACCCCACATTTCAAATAGTAGGTGCTGAAATACTTCCTTAACCTTCTGGTAGGCTTCGCTGCCGTATTCCACCTCGATTTTTCGAAAACTGGAAGCATCTATGCTTAGAATGCCTAGACCTTCGTTTTCTACTAACATTTTGGTAGCTATATGAGGATTGTAGTAGGCAACTGAATCAGCCCGACCTTTTCTTTTCTTCCTCGAATTAAGTACTGCACAGCTTTCTAAGGTTGCTACAACCGTTTCAGCATCAGCTTTCCTTAGCACTGTAACTGTATCACTCAGATCATTTTGGATACGGCCAGAAAGGTTATTTGCTCTGCCGGTAGCCTCCTGGTCCAAGACCACAACAGGCACTCTCCTAGCAATACCGTTTACCACTCCGGTGAATACCGACCCTTTTAGGTGCGGAAGCTGACGGTCCACGACGGCTGCGACCACGCTATTGTCAAATAGAACTTCGAGGTAGTCCTTCTGGGCAACATCTAAAACTTCGACTATTTGGCCAAGATCCTTGAGACTTTTCGTCAACTCTCGACAGAGAGATCTATTTTTAAGAATAAGAACGATCACTATTCGCGAAACCTTTGTTGCATTGAATCTGAGCCTACAATATATCTATCTAGGGTCCTTTCGGCATTTTTGCTAAACCTATTTAGTGGAGAATGGAGAAAATCCGGGGCATTTTGAGAAAATTGAGTGATTTACAGAAAAAGTCCTTAATCCACCGCTACATAGGCCATCCACAATAACTGTGGATAAATGACGTTTTTGTCTTTGGTAGACACTGTAAGACAGCTATTATGCCGGGTTGGTTATTTTTTACTCAGACAAATTAATGCTAAGATGCGAGGCATTTCAATGACATACCGCGAGTCCAATTTTGTTGCGGACCTCCGAGATCAGTGTATTTCCATCAACGGTTCGATCGCTTTGCCAGAGATCACAGATGATCGGGTTTTAACCGCCGCGACCATATTAATCGACCAAAATGCGGTCGATTTCATTCATACTGTTCAAAATAAGGACGAGGTTGCTGCCGCATTTAAAGTACAAGGACATACTTTTGAAAAGTACGAACCCAAGCTTAGATTTTCTCAAAAACCAGTTAGTGAATCGCCTCTTATTGAAGCAGGGAGGATACTAGACCGAGGAGAAGTGAACGCAGCGCTTGCAGGAGCGGCACACCCGACTGCCGATATTATCAGGGCGGCGATTTCAACAGTCGGCTTAGGCCAAGGAAATAAGACCATCAGCGGCTCATTTTTAATGGTTCGTCAGCAGGGCTCCAAGGTCGAAAGCTATCTATTTGCTGACTGCGGAGTAGTCATCGAACCCACCGAAGATCAACTTATTGATA
>JANQHA010000619.1 GCA_028282865.1 Oligoflexales bacterium | reverse complement strand
TAGGAAAGAGGTTCTTGCTTTACAAGCACCTAACAAAATGACGGTGATTAACGCGTAATAGGGGTATACAGTCGTTTTCATATGAGTTCTCATAAGAATTTACTTATTAGCTTTATAGTAGCACATTTTATGACGGCAGCAGATGAAACTAATTAGAGGCACACAACAGCTATTTCTGAAGGTGTCTGTCGCTATTGACGAGACAAAGAACATCAGTTAAACTTAACTTAATATATATCGGGTATATTTTAAGTATGTTTAAAAGACTATTTAAACCACTAGAATCTAACAGTTTTTTTCTTTTTGGCGCTCGCGGAACCGGCAAAACAACAGCTATAAAGGAGTTATTTTCGGGCAAGGAGAGCTACTACATCGACCTGCTCGATCAAAATTTATATAGCCGTTTCACTAAAGACCCCAACACCCTGGCAGCACTCATAGACTCTCTGCCGAAAGAAATAGCATGGGTTATCATCGACGAAGTTCAAAAGGCGCCAAAGCTATTAGATATCGTCCATACCAAGATCGAATCTACCAATATCAAGTTTGCCCTCACAGGGTCTAGTGCGAGAAAACTAAAACGAGACGGTGCCAATCTCCTAGCGGGCCGAGCTTTTGTCAATCACCTGTACCCTCTAAGTTTTATGGAGTTGGGTGAGGAGTTTCAGCTTAACAAGATTTTACAATGGGGCAGTCTCCCCAAAATATTCCAGTTAAACTCGGACGAGGAGAGGTTTTCATTTTTAACCACTTATACGCATACTTATCTTAAAGAAGAAATTCTCCAAGAGCAGTTGATACGAAATGTCGATCCCTTTGTTCGTTTTTTAGAAGTTGCGGCTCAAATGAATGGTAAAATTATTAACTATTCAAAGTTAGCAAAGGAAAGTGGTACTAGCTCGCAAACGGTGCAAACTTATTTTGAAATTCTACAAGATACTCTGTTAGGAACCATTCTTCCGGCGTATAACCGCTCTATTCGCAAGCAGCAGGTCAAAAGTCCCAAATTTTATTTTTTTGATTGCGGTATTCAAAGGGCGCTGGGAAATGCCCTATCGATTCCTATCCAACCTAACACCTACTCATTTGGTCATTTGTTCGAAACCTTAGTCATCAATGAAGTCATAAAGTTAAACCATTACCACAAAAAAGATTTTCGACTAAGTTATCTCATGACAAAAGATTCTGTTGAAATTGATTTAATTATTGAACGCCCAGGTCTCCCAACAGCACTTATAGAAATCAAATCAACTAGCGAAGTAGACGCTTCCCAGGTTAGCAGTCTAGCTCGAATCGCCAAAGACTTTGACAATAGCGTGGCCTATTGTCTATCTAATGATCCACTGTCACGCAAAGTAGGAGCGGTCCACTGCCATCCGTGGATTGTAGGGCTTCAAGAACTTGG
>JANQHA010000574.1 GCA_028282865.1 Oligoflexales bacterium | reverse complement strand
ATTTTGAAGCAAGCTCCAGACATAATGCTCGCCCGATGCCGTCTCCGGAACCAGTAATGACAATGTTTTTTCCAGCTGGGTTCATTTTTATAAATCCCTTTCACCTAACCAGTAAACGTCGCCATCATCTACAACTAGGATTTCTTCAAACTTTGCTCCAAAATCAGGGGTGCCAATATGAGGCTCGATTGCCCATAGTCCTTTTAGACTGCCATCGTATTGAGCATTTAGCAGCTGGCCAAAAAGCCCTCTTGACAACAGGTTCCAGTAAGATTGGCCCCCAAAGTTGAGGAACTTCGCTGCTGGTATAGAAGTTTGCTTAGTTTTGTAAATTCGATGTCCCAAGACGCTGAATGGGTATAAGGCATGTATATTATCATAGCCTGCGTCCAGAATATCTTGATTAACTTTTCTCCATATGTTCTCGCCGTTTGGCTCAGTTTTAAACATCGATGGTATCTGAGCTTTTAAGTCTGACAGAAAATCTTGCGCTTGATTAAAAACGGGGTCTTTACCTAGTATGCTGGTGTAGCCGATATCACAAATATATCCATCCACGATCGGAGCGACATCGAGTATGAATACCTCGTTCTCAAGAAGCACTCGGTCAGTTGGCATGAACTCTTTATAACGAGTTCTCCTAATCCCGCTAAACCTGGTTCTCTCACCGAACCAAACATAGGCGTAATGAAAAAATGACTTCACTCCGTTGTCTAGAAGCCAGGTATTAAGAAGCTCGGCGGTTTTCCTCTCACTCCAGCCCTCCTCTATATGCCTGGCAATTTCTAAAGCAGCTTGAAGAGCCAGTTCCTGCGCTTTTTTAAAGCCTAACAAGTCGTTATGACCAGGGAAAATGTCAGCTGCCGGACTTAGGTGTTTGAAAATGGGTAATTCGGGGACCCTTGATGCATTTTTGAAAAAGTCATTAAGTTTATGACCCATTTCCATAAAAAAAGTCCTCCAGAACTCCATTAATTGACGGCGCGTTTTCCCTGTGAGGCCAATGACCGCCCTCTACTATTCTAATAGTTAAATTATTGGCTTGCGACAGGAATTCATCTCTTTGTGGTCGATCTAGAAATGGCTCCTTATCGCCATATATGATTAATACGGGGGAGTGTAGCTTGGCAACATGACTCTCCCCTCTTAGAGCCTCCGTCACCATTGGTGGTAAAGATCGGACAATTGCTTTGTATTGGTTAAGGGGCTTTACAACTCCTGTGATTGCTTTCGAAAGGCGGCCTCTGTTTCTTGTTGGCAGTTTTCCGAGTTTGTGTGCTAGTTTTAGAATACCAGCCGGAAATCTTTGAGCTAGAGCATTAGGTATATAGGGTAGTAGGAAAAGATAAATGTACCAGGACTTTCTTAGTTGTGAGAGTTTGCTGAGTCTATTTATAGCTTGGTTTAATGATAGACCGCTAATGCTTACTAAGCCTTTGACTCGCTTGCCGAGTAGTGGACAAATCTCCCATGCTTGAAGTGTTCCCATGTCGTGTCCGATGCAGTAAATATCCTTGTTTTTATCAGGATTTTCTACCTTCAAGATCTCAAGCAGGTCTAAAACTGTTGAAGGTAAGCTATATCGCGATAAGTTGTCAGTCGGTGACTCTGACGGCCTTGCTCCTCTGGTATATGGTGCAATTATATGAAAATCCTCTCTAAAGTTTTCGATTTGGAATTCCCAACTCTCAGGGGTATCAGGATAACCATGTAGCAATAATAATATAGGTTTTGACTTATCGCCGGTGCTAATCCAGCCGGTTTCGAGTCCGCGAATTTTTCTAGTTACTAAGCTACCGACCATATATCCTCGTTTGTGTGTCTGGCTAGCGCATCAATCTTGTCTAATGGATATGACTTTGATGGTTCCGGAGTAGGTCGTGGTATCGAAAGTGCTCGGTGCGACTTAGCCGCTTTTTTTGAAAGGCGATGGTAATGTTTATTGAGTATTAAACTTATATACGGGGCGCTAACAAACAAACGATTGGCTAGTTCAAGAGTACTGAGGTTTTTAATAAGGGGTATACAACTATTCAATCTTTTAAAAAAATCATTGCGTTCAGAGAAGTCCTTTACAAGCAGAACCCTTTTGAGCTCCGTGATGATCCACGGAATAGAAAAAAGCTCAGAGTAAATTAGGTCAAATCTGTTATGTATTTTTTGTTTTGCCTGATTGTTCCTCTTTTTAATTAGGTCGAGCATCAAAAACGCATAGTTTGTATGCTTAGATTCCTCCTCAAAGTGTTTTTTATGAATTACAAAGTATAGCGGATCGATACTTTTTCGATCTTTGTATAAATTTTGATAAATTAGCAAAGCTACTTCTTCGACCATTGCAACTATCCACCAAAATGCATGGCCACCGGATTTAGCATTTTTTATTATAGCCTTCTGAAACCGACTGCCATAGGCTCGAGGTAGAATAATATTCAACTCTTGCGGATCTATATTGTTAGTTTGGCAAAACATCTCGTTGAATTTTTGGAAGAGGCTGGAATGCTTGGCTTCCTCAGCGAAAAACTGCTCTCCTAGCTCATACATCTCAGGATTTACCGGGTAAGAGTCAAGTATCTTGCGCCATGCTATATCCCTGATTTTAACGGCCACATCTTCCATTTCGGATATTGTTGAATTGACCACTAAGCCCATGAATTGTGATAGCGCTAGTTTCTGCTCATAAGTTGCATTGGGGAATGCTATTGAGTCCTGGTCAAGAGGTAGAAAACCCTTGCTCATATCTATTCCAGTGTTCCAAGATATATCTTGATCGAGGTCCCAAACATGCTGCTTCTGATCTTGAAGTTGGTGACGGAGGCCATGAGTATCAAAGATATTCTGAGGCTTCATATTGGACCTAGCTTGGCAAAAATAATTTAAATACTTTGCTATAGACTATCATGTATGGGGATGCTGCTCAATAAGAATACTACGTGGCAAAATATTGTCTGTTCGTGCTATATTAATTTGTTAAATTCCATTTTGGAGACACTATGGGGCTCTGGCTTCGATAGAAAGAAGAAAATCTGAGCGACTATGGTGGGTTTTTTTATTGGGCAGGGAGCCCCTAGTGTCATATTTTGTCGAGTCAGTTTAGCTTGGTGCAGGTTTCAATATTCTTTTTCTCTTTTTTTCATTTAACCGCTTTCTGCAGGCTTGAATCTGGTCGCTTGTGCCCACTAGGATATTATTAGTTAGTTTCTGAATCATGGATCTGTTGCTAGCTGGGCCTTCAAAATCCTTGAGGTAGCACTGAATCATTTTTCTTAAAAACTTAGCTGATGTGTCGGCACGGTGATCGATTCCTAGATCTGAAAGTGGAGAAAGAAATTTAGATATATATGTTTTGTGCAGGCGCTGATATAGCGAACAGTATTTATCTCTAGTCGGGTCTGATTGTCGATTCGATTTATATTTATTAAGCCATATGTATCCTATCAGTCTTGCCATATACTTTAGGTTACGAATAGGTGGAGATTTATATCGATCTTTTATAGCTTGTGAATTTCTATTAAGGGTTTTATTGATAAACTTTGAGACTTGGCTGTGGACAGTCCTGGTGAACTCCCCTAATACTTGAGCATTGGGCGCTTGCATAAGAAAGTGACAGTGATTGTCGAGTATATTGAAGCTATATATTTTGATTTTATGTTCAGTTTTATATCGTAGGTATAGTTGAAGAATTTTATCTTTTACGTCTTTTTTTCTTAGTAATGGGGAATCATTATGGCACTTCCAGATCATGTGGATGAAATCATTTTGATGAACAATGTAAACCCTGGGAACTCTCATGTAAGAAGGTGTAGCATGCCTATTAGAATTGAGCTACCCTGCTAGAGTTAATGCCTCTGCCGGACATCTTTTGTCTAATTGGCGATTTATAATAAGTGAGAGTGTAGATTATGAGTAGTATAAAGTTAGATACTGAATTTTTAGATACTGAATTTCAGAATCAGGCCGAAAACATACTTGATCGTTCGCGGCTTGCGTTGAGCAGTATTCAAAATAAGAATTGTACAGGATCGCAATGGCTCGGTTGGTATGATTATCCGCGAAGTTCGGGCTATGCGCTTTTAGAAAAAATTTGTGCTTATGGTGATGATATAAAAATAGCCTACGATCTAATTGTTGTGATTGGCATTGGTGGGTCTTACCTCGGGTGTAGAGCGGTTTCTGAGGCTTTAAGCCACCAATATTTGGCTGGGAACTCTGAAAATGACCTTAAGAAAATTGTTTATATTGGCACCAGCCTATCTGATAAGTCGATTATTGAGTTGTTGGAATTTTTAGATGCCAAAAATCCAATTGTAAATGTCGTTAGTAAAACTGGAGAGACTACTGAGACCGCGATCGCATTTGGTCTTATAGAAAAGTATATGATTGGTCGTTACGGCGCAGATGTAGCCAAAGATAGGATTGTGGTTACCACTGATGCAGAAAAAGGTTTGTTGCGCGCCTTAGCTAAAGATCGCGGATACCGATCTTTTGAAGTCCCTAATAATATCGGTGGGCGGTTTTCTGTTCTTAGTGCAGTAGGGTTACTGCCTCTTTTCTTGGCAGGGCATAATATTAGAGACCTGCTCAAGGGGGCTGACTCTTTATTCTCCTCCGTTAGAAGTGAGCAAAGTATTGACGGCCTTGATCACCCCGTACTTCGATATGCTTGTTTCCGCAACGCAGCATATCAACTTGGCTATAAGCTAGAGCTACTTGCGTACTCTCAGCCTAAAATGAGCTTTTTTGCTGGTTGGTGGCAACAATTATATGCCGAATCTGAAGGTAAGTCAGGGCTTGGTTTGTTCCCTATTGGGGCTAGTTATTCGTCTGATCTGCACTCGATTGGGCAGATGGTTCAGGATGGCCCTAGAAACATGATTGAGACATTTCTTTCATTTCGAAATAACGATTCTAAGCTTATGGTGACGGAGGTCCAGGGTTTTGAGGAGAGCTTTTCCCATTTTGAAGATCGCTCGGTAGATTCTATCAACTCTGATGCAATGCTAGCCACTAAAATTGCTCATTCAGATGGCGGTGTACCTTGCGTTGAAATATCAGCCGAATCTCTTGATGCTGAAGGCCTAGGGGAACTATTTGCCTTTTTCCAGCTTTCATGTGGTATCAGCGCAGCAATGTTAGGTGTGAACCCATACGACCAACCCGCTGTGGAGTCATATAAGACAAATTTGTTTGGCCTTTTAGGAAAAAAAGGATACGAAAGCATTGGTGCAAGTTTAAACGCTAGACTAAATAAGTAATTATTTCTTATCAGTTTAAAAATATAGAGGCTATATAAAACAGCGCATACAAACTTAGAACTGAAATCAAAAACAAACCTCTACTTTTGAAAAAATTGCTTGTAACTACTCGCATATGACGCCTAAATGTAATTAATGAATTTACTAAAATTTATCACAATAACTGCAATATTTAAATTGGAATAGAGCCTTGGTTTGAAAATTTCGATTTATTGTTAGCGATTACTGCAACTAGTAAAAAACTCTCTACTGACAAATTGGTTCGCAGATGGACCTAACGCAGCTGATATTTGCATGGTAACTTTACACATATAAGTATGATAAAATAATATCTGCTTAGAGAAGTTATAGGTTCCAATGCTTGGCTGATTTTGGAAGCTGGTGAATTCTGCTTTGTCAAAATTGAAGTGCTGCGACCAAGCGCCCTTTTCAAGGAGCTTATATTCTTGTTTAACGATCATCTCGCAAAGCCGATCAAACTCGCTACTACGCCTTCTCCGAGAGCAAGCACCTATCGTCTGAAAATCTTCTAAAAAGCTCTTATACCCTTCTTTAAGCTCTGCGAGAAACTCCGTACTGCGTTCTAAGTTTCCTTGGAAGATAGTGGTTAAAAAAGTGTGAGCTGAGCTATTAAGTTGCGAGGATTCGCTTGCTAATAAACCTTCAAAACTAACCACAAGCGTAAGCAGGCATAAACAACGGTTCATTACAGTCCCTAAACCAATTTACTTTATAAGATAATTTTCTCCGAAAGAGTTAACACCGAAAACGGCGAATATCAAGAAAAAAACTAATTATTCCTAAATGTATAGATTTATTTACTTAGATGCTTTGAAAAGTTTGGGGCGACTTCCTCTAGCTTTTCTTTTATAGCTTCTACAGTCCTTTTAATGATTTCAATTTCCCAATTGCCGCCTTTTATCAGCGAGCTGAGTTGATCTAACCACTGTATGATTGCTGTACAAAACTGGTTCGGGTCATCGTCTAAATTATTGGCATATAGTTTGGATAGGTACTCCATCCACTTATGGTCGTCCTGACCAACTAGACTCACTAAATTATTTAGTCTTTTACTCTTTTCTTCCTCTTCCCAGCCACCAGAGATTCTAAAGGGGAAAGTATCGTGATC
>JANQHA010000466.1 GCA_028282865.1 Oligoflexales bacterium | reverse complement strand
TTTAGCTTTATCGCTTGGCTTTGGACGAATAGGTGGCATATTGACCACCTCCTCACCTAACACAAACTTACCCAACTGGAGGCGCCCAGCTTCTTCACACTTGAGATAGACTTTAGCTGGTGACATTGGGCTCATATTTTTTACAAACAACCGCACGAAGACATGTTTTTTCTGAAGGTCTTTGCTAGTTATATCCAAATGATTCGGCAACACTTTTGGCAAAGCCTTCATATTCATAGCTATTTTGGTGACCATAGGTCGCAGGCGTCTTTCTCTTAGTTCATCGGGATAAAACGCATTCAGCTTATCTTCGGTAATCAATGAGCGTTCAGTCGGTGGAAACGAAGTCACCGACCTAAACACCTTATTGCGTAAATTTTTAAAACTATTTTTTACCTTTTCTTCTGCTTTACCCCGGGCAGTTGTAAAAAAAGTAACACTTCGTGGCACCTCATTTGGGCTTAACAAAGACAATAGGGCTCTTACCATTTTTTCCGGATGTCGAGAGCTAAATAGCTGGTGGAACGCATCTAACTTCTCTAGGGGGGTATCAGCCTCCTCAACCGCGTCTAAAGCGTCCAAAGCGCTAGTAACCTCAGCGATAAAGTCCCACTCGGCCACTCGAAGGTTAATCCAAGACGCCGGTCTCATAGAAAAATAACGAAACCATTCGCCAAATTTTTCAAACTTACTGGTACTCTGCCTTAAACCCCGGTCTCCAGATGATAAACCGTAAGCCTTAGCAAAAGCGTTCCACTTCTGATCATCACTTGCAGCCAAGATCTTTTTCACCATTTGAGTTGAGATGACCGTAACAGCATCAGCATTAAATCTACCGAGATAGGTGGGAGGAACTTGTAGGTTTAAGACCTTATCGGAGGGATTAGCCAATGCGATTCGTTTAATACGCTCACGAACTAATTTACTTTGACGTCTTGGAATCTTAGGTATTGAATTAAGCGGCAGCATCGAAAAGTAACGTAATTTATCCGTGTAATTAATGTATTCGTTAGCATCGGTGTATCTATCTTGTAAGCGCATTGAAAAAATCAATTTAAGCGGATCTTTCTCTTTAGCGTCAAAATCATATACGTAAGGCTGTTTTTTATCAGTATCTGGAACCCTTACCACTTTCATTTCTACCCGACTATGAATTTGAGACTTATTACGACCTGTGATCGCTTCCATGAAAATATCTTGCACTTCTTGGTTGTCGCGTAAGATATAAAATTTACCGACGTCGTCCACTATCTCAATTTCAGACTTAGTATGAATATTTGCCCTACGATCACTCATTAGAATCAGGTTAACTGATTGCTTTGAGACTGACTCATCGGCAATCTCATTTCTGGTAAAGTGAAATCGCACCCCATTATTCTTACGCTCCTTAAGCCTTTTTTTATGGCTCTCCATTGCTAAAGTAAAGTCACCTTTAACAGCTTTTATATAAGCTCTTCTAGCAACCTCTTGGCGTAAGTCAAACTCGTAGAGTTGATTGTAAATCTCTGCTTTTGATTTGGCACTTTCTAGGTCCAAAGGAAAAAACTTTACCGGCACCCCAGTCCACCAATTTGCTAAGATAAGCTTATCCATAAGCTTAAATACGCGGCCTAATGCGGCTGAGATCCTAGCACCTACCCGCTTGGACCTAGATAGCCCGACCCAAGCAATGTTTTTAGAGCGCCTAAGCACATTGATCCGGTATTGACCTTCAACAAAAACCGAGACCGGTAAAGAGGCCTTAATCTCTTCGGCACGATGAAGTTTTTCTTTTATGTCATCACTAGCAAACTCAAATAAATCGATTGGAATATTAATACCCGATGATATGTCATAACTCCTTATCGAAGAAATGGGCATCTCTCGAAAACCCCCGACGGTAACTGGAAATGAAAAAGGTGTTTCTGCCAGATTCAAAGGATTATACATTTCGTTAGGGTTAAAAGAGGGGGGTAAAACAGCGCCTAAGAATGGTATCAAGCCGAACCAATTATTCAGGGCGCGCCGATAAAATGGTAGATCTGCCTGCTGAGCGAGTCGAGTGCCATCCGTGGTAAGATATATATCGAAAACATGCACCTTACCATCGATACCTAAAGACAGTGGTACCTTTTGTATTTTAGTCAACTGCTTTAAGTATTCTGGGCCAAGACCAAAACGATCCACCACTACAAACCCTCCCTGTGGGGTGGGGAATAGCTCTCGATTGATGGTAAACTTAAACTGTGATAAATCATTCATATCATAGACGAGCTCTTGATCTAATAGTCGATAAAAAACGACATCCATCAATGATTGCAGTGATCGATTAATCAATGCGGCACCAGAAGCCAGGCCAGCCGAAAGTGCGGAATTATTATTGAATAAGCGGTTGAAGCCTGATGATCGATATTCCTGCTCGCCACTGCCACTATCATCGTAGTTGATAACGACTTTAGTTCCCTCTTCCTTTGAAGCACTTTCTTTTTTGACCTCAACGATTTCTTTTTGTGCGACACTGACTCTCGAAAAAGTCGATATAAATATGATTAGAAAAATTTTTATATGTATCAGTATCGTGGTCATATCGATAATTGCACCGCCGAGGCTATCACCATGTAATTGGGTTGATGTTTAAACCATCCACGATTGTATGAAGCACTCATTCGAAGCATACCGTAATCAGGCAATACAAAATCAAACCCGACGGTGCCCATACGGTAAGAAAAAGCTTCACTTTCATACTCAGCCACCCCACGAACCCCAGCACGCATAGGGCTGACATAGCCAACTCTAAACACCTGGTCAAAACCGCTGGTGCGATCTGGCTCGTGTAGTAGTCTTACCCATTCGAAGCTAACGTCATCACCATTCTCGGTGATTAGGAAGAACCCCGCTCCCAATCGCCTTTCGCCTTTATTAGATCCGTAGCCTGAAATAACGAACCTAACACCTTCTAGAGCTCCCATATCGAACATCATACGAAGACTCACAGCCTCATCAATATGATCGTCATTATCATTGCGCTTATCTACAGTTTGCGAGTCAAGGCGATCAGTCAAGTAACCTATTTCAAACTGGCTACTTACCAGGGTATTGTAGTTTAATATGGCGCCCCATCTTGGGCCTCGCCAGTAACGGGTGTTCTTAATCATATGATCAAACACCTCGGTAAGTGGTTTGTGATTAATTCCAAACGGAACCTCTACGTCGCCAATAGCCAAGGTATACTTTGTCATATCGACATGACCTAATTGTAAAAAAAGCTGATCTGTGAATTTTTGATCCCGAACATGGTCTTCGTTGTCTTGATTCAAAAGAAATAAGCGTCGGTGAATATACTTGCCGTGTATAGAAACAACCCTTGCTAAATGGACGCCATGATAAAGCTCGGAATAATTCATCGCAAGGTTTTCAGTACCGATATCATCGCGAAATGCGGCCTGAGAAGCAATGCGGGCTTTCAAACATACAACTGGCCAAGTAGAGCCTTCAACCCTTGGGTAGGAGTTATCAAACTCAACCTTTGCCTCAAGCCGGCATTTGCCCCACACTAAATGACCACCAAGCGTTTGCTCTGGAGGAGGGGCGCCTGCGAGCGCATATCCAGATATCACCCCTAACCAAGTAATAAATACTAATTTTAGTTTTATATGGTTCAATGGCCTTAAACATCTAAGTTGACGATTAAGCTTAGAGTTTACTTGACCTTGAGTTCAAAAAAAACAAGTTATCGGGTAGGTTCATTCCAAATAACCAGACTATTCAGCTACTAAGCATGAAACCAACGCCCGATAAGGCTCATCAGCGAGTTTATCACCCACCATTTTATGACGCATGAAGTCTAAGGCCTCATAACGGCTTCGTTTCTGTTGATAAGAGCGAGACGAAGTCAGTGCGTCAAAGACATCTGCCAAAGTGGCAATCTGGACTTCGGTGAGTAAACCGGCCTCCTGTAGTCCATCTGGATAACCACTACCATCAAGCTTTTCATGGTGGTGAAGAATAATCTCTTTCGATACTAAGGAAAGCTGGCTGCTTTCTGTAAGCCTCGCTCCTTGGCTCGGGTGAGAGCGCACCTGGTTCCATTCAACATCTGTCAGCGCACCTACTTTGTTTATAACCTCAATAGGAACCTCTTTTTTTCCGATGTCATGCATAATTCCGCCAAGAGCAATCTCTTGCAGCCTGCTAAAATCAGTAAGGCCCATTTCTATGGCGACCGCAACAGTGTAGGCCCCAACTCTCATACTGTGGACGTAGGTATAGTAATCATGATCTGCCAACCCGGTTAGAGCTTGAATGCAGGTCGGATCCTCAGCAATGCAATCGATCATCGAGCCAGCAAGGTCACTAGCTTTTTCAATACATGCCTGTGTGATTTCACCGTTGTAAAGGCACTTAGTAAACTCCGCACCGATTTGCTCAATCCGAACAATACGCTCTCTAGGGGCGAGGTTTTTTTCGACAAATGGTAGCTTGGCAAGCTGCCGGTACATATCAGCCCGGGCATGGTCTTCTGGGCGAACCAAAAACTGGTCGATCCCATGCTTTAACAGGTCTGTTAACTCTCGACGGTACCACTTATATCCACTACCACCATACAAGACACAGTGATCTGAAATTTTCAAAAATAGCTCGAAATCCGTAGTAGAGTTGTCCGTTATTCCGTCGACAGGAAACTGTATAAATTCGTCGAGGGCGAGCTCGACGGGCATAATAGTCACAATGATATCTCCTCTATAAACGGGCAAATATGCCCATTTATCAGAGTCGGTAGAAGCCGCTATTTTCTTTATACAAAAAAGAACAATTGATGGTTTTATTTAGTATTATTAAGGTGTTACGATTGGGTCTTAGAGTAGTCGTAATCGACGACTTGGATTTTGGCAAGCTGCGCGCCATCACCAAAACGAGGCCCCATTTTTAAAATTCTGGTGTAGCCACCATTGCGGGATTGAAGTCGGTCTGAAAGCTCGCTAAACACTTTTTTTGACGCCTCATCGTCAAATAAATAGCTAGCAACCTGCCGACGGGCATGTAAGTCTCCTCGTTTCCCGAGGGTGATCAGTTTGTCAAAAACCCTTCGCAACTCTTTAGCCTTAGGAAGGGTTGTCTTGATTTCTTCGTGTAAAACCAATGAGGTAGCCATATTTCTGAGCACAGCCTTGCGATGCGATGATTCCATACCTAATTTATTATAACCGTGCTTATGCCTCATTACCTTACAACCTTATAAAACAAATTTTATAGTTCTTGGGTTTCATCTTTACGCAAAGTTGACGGGTCAAAACCGTCGATCTTCATACCTAAAGATAGTCCCATTTCAGCCAATATATCTTTAATTTCATTAAGAGACTTTCTACCAAAGTTCTTAGTCTTAAGCATATCGCCTTCGCTACGAGTAACCAATTCGCCAATGTACTTAATATTAGCATTCTCCAAGCAATTAGCAGCCCGAACACTCAACTCAAGAGAGTCCACCGTTTTAAACAAGTTCTCATTAAGCTGTGGAGATTCATCTTTCTCTTCTTCTTCACGGCGTTCCATTTCCTCGGTTTCATCGAAGTTAACAAAAACCGTCAGCTGCTCTTTAATAATTTTTGCTGCATATGCTAGGGCATCATCAGGTCGAACGGCGCCATTAGTCCATACTTCTAAAGTCAATCTATCATAATCAGTCATCTGGCCAACACGAGCGTTAGAAACAAGATACGAAACCCTTCTAACAGGTGCAAAGATAGAGTCGATCGTTAGAAACCCTTCAGGAATATCTTCAGTTCTATTAGCATCGGAAGAAACATAGCCTCTTCCGTGCCGAATAATCATTTCCATATCAACAGAGCCATCAGAACCTACAGTTACGATATGCTGCTCAGGGTTCAGAACCTCGACATCACCACCGACTTCGATATCTCCTGCAGTCAACACCCCAGGGCCGTTCGATTTCAACCGTACGGTCACATCTCGCTCTCCAAGATAACGGATATTGACTTGCTTTAAATTCAAAACAATATCAGTTACGTCCTCTTTAATACCCTGAACAGTGGAAAACTCGTGATCCACACCTTCGATCCGCACAGCTACAATTGCTGAACCGGTGATACTAGAAAGCAGTATTCTTCGAAGCGAGTTGCCGAGCGTATTACCATAGCCACGCTCAAGAGGCTTAGCGACAAACTTGCCATAAGAGTCGTTCAAAGCTTCTGCTTCGACACTTTTAGGATAAATCAATTCTTGCCAGTTGCGATGCATAAATTCTCCGTAACACCAAAAAAGCTTATTTACTGTAAAGCTCGACGATCAATCGTTCTTTTACGTTGAGCTGAATATCTTCTCGTTGAGGAAGAGCAATAACCTTACCTATACACTTGTCATGATCTACATCAATCCATGGCAACGCTGCTCGTTTCGAGAACGTGTCCGCGGTATTAGAAAACAACGCCAATTTTTTACTTTTATCTGTAATTGAAACCTCATCCCCGACACTAACTCGTGCGCTAGGAATATTCATTTTTTTGCCGTTCACAAAAACATGGTTATGCCTTACCACTT
>JANQHA010000396.1 GCA_028282865.1 Oligoflexales bacterium | reverse complement strand
TCTCTTACGACATCAGATGGAGTAAAGTCAGCTGCCGTCCTATCTTCACACTTTCGCAATCTAGAGTTACAGAGAGAATCCCTAGAAACGGATGATCTTACAAAAAGAGATTTTTCGGGTCTAACGATGGCGATTGATACTAAAAAACTTCCTATTGCAAAAAGAAAAATCCGAAAATTCCTAGACGATATGAGCAAACTCTTAGAAAAGAATGAAAAAAAAGAAGTGTATAAACTTTGTGTCCAGCTCTTTCCCTTATCTAGAGGAGAATAAATGTCTTATATAAAACCAGCTACTATATTTTTTTCTTTCTTTCTAACTTTCTCTTTAGCGGCAGGTCATCGCAACGGAAATGGTGGTGGAGGACTCGTATGTGGCAATTTTCGCTCTCCTGAAACTGTACTTCTGTTAGACTTTTGGGAAGGCAGTGTTATTTATAAAATTGACGTCGACGACGTAGAAAAAATAAAAACTAAGCCATTTGATACCGATGGTCAGCCTATTGTTGGCGTTTCAGAAGTACACCGATTAGCATACAAAGCGATAGACAAAATAACCAAGATTAATGCATCAATTGGAGACTTTACTAGGGTTGAGTTTAATAAAATTTGGAAATCAGTAGTTACAAAAGAGGCCTTACTTCACCCCTTAGTCGCTATTGCACCTCCAGAGGATGCTAGAAACTGGTTTTTCCGTCGAGGGTGTCCTCTCAAAGGCATTGCTTTATTTAACGACTCTACTAATAAGCTGTACTTAGATTCGAATTTATACCCTCGTCTACGTTATTCTCATAGAGCTGGGTTGCTTGTGCACGAAAGCGTTTACAAGGTTTTTCGAACCATTTATAAGGTTGCCGATTCTATATCTACTAGAATCGCTACTGCATGCGCATTCACTAAAGAGGAGCCCTGCGAAAATTTCGACAAAATTCTTAGTGATCCATCGAAAGTTAAAAAGTATTTCAAACCCAAGTTTAATCAGCACTTTTTCAATTTTCATTAAAGAAATTAGAACATTTCCGATTCATCAAATAGTAATGATAAATTTAGGCTATCCACTCCTACTACGGCACGAATGATAACCTACTTAGATACTCTTACATTATATTTACTTTATTCCAAACCAACTTCCTCACAACTTACATAATAAGTAAGTTTACCATCATTTCCATGGCGGCTATGGGGGATTTGATATTGGAGCCTAGTCTCCTTAGACCTTGTTTGCGCCATAACAGACCTTGCAGCGGCACCAGTTTTTTTATCTTTAATCTCACATGACACAACAGATTTATTCAGCAATCGACACTGGCCAGTCAAACGATCAATAGCTACAAAAGATTCTGTCTTATTTCTATAGGTACCGTCACTTAGAAGCCCAATAGATTGATCCATAGCAATTTCTTCTGGAGAGACATCGGCAAACGGTGTACTAAATTGAATGCTAAAGTCGCAGCTAAATCTAGATTCTTCTGGGGTTTTAACCGCGACATCAGCGAACACTCCACCTACATGGTAAAAAAGTGAAAAAAGCACCATTATAACTGCTGGCAAATAAAAACTACTAAACATAACTGTATACTCCCTTATGAGAAATTAATAATTCCCGACAAACTGACCAAACAACTTCTCATCACTTGTAATCATTGACAGCTCAGAAATAGTCTCAATAATTTTGTAAGAAGTCGTAAGGTGCTCATATTCCTTTTCCAGGTAACTAACAAAGTCGTCATTCACCTGCTTAGAGCTCACTAAGCCGGTGGTAAACCGCTGTTTGGAAGACTTAACGATCTCATCGTAAGACTTTAGGCTATCCTTTTGGCTTTGGTAAGTATCTTTAAGTAAAATCAGCTTATAACGCAAGGCATCGAGGCGGTGGCGGTAGTCGAGTTCACCTTGCTCTAGCCGCACGTTAGCTTGAACCCGGTCTTCAATCCGACGTCCGACCTTGAAATAACTCTCGCCTCCTGAGAACACCTCCCAATTTGCACCGAGCATAAAGCTAACACCTGGGTCTTCGTAAACATAATCCGCTGGATCATTTTTCTCGTAACTTACAGAAAGCGTTAGTTCTGGTAGGTAGCCAAACTGTTCACCACGCACCGCAAGCGACGATCGCTGTTTCTCCAATTTTAATCGTTTAATACTCTCTGGCATTTCCTGGCTGGTAAGAGATTTTATTTTATTCATATCAAAAGCAAAGTAAGAATAGGTTTTAGGCAGTTCAGTAGTCAATCGTAGATTACCCGACTGCTGCTTTATGCCAATGAGCTTCTTTAGGTATAGCTTACGCTCCCTAACTTCCTCCTGGGCTTCCAAAACCGATATCTGAGTCGATTTGTAGATAACAGTGCTCCGTTTAGCGTCTGCACTATTTATAAAGCCTCCTTTAAATCTGTTTTGGGTGATCGATTCGTTCTGCTCAGCAATCGTTAGGTTATGCTCAGCGTTTTTCAAAGCCAACTCTGCTACCTTTACAACAAAGTACTGGTCTCGAATCTGCCGAACTAACTCTTCTTTAGCGAGGCGACCCCTACTTTCTCCAAGCTCAACTGATTTCGAAAGCTGCCTAGACCTATTAAAAAATTTAAGCGGGTTGGGAATTGTTTCGGAAATCTTTAAGTAGTTTTTCCCGCTACGTATAGTCCTATCTCCGGTAACACCACTAGGGTGACCATCTAAGTACTCGATCTCTGACTGCTGATAGGTCCGTCCAACACTAACTCTAGGTAGCAGAGTGCTGTACAGAGATTTTCGGTCCAATTTTACCTGGCGCGACTCCGACTCTGCAATTTTAATCGAACTATGAAATTGAATTCCCTTGGTGACCGCTGTTTTCAAGTCTAGATCGTAAGCTAATGCTTGTGGCGTAAGACCAAATGACTCCCACACCATAAAAGCAATCAGTGCGGAAGTTACGCTCACAGCTTTCGACCTTCCGGAAGCTGAGTCGTAAACCCGCTTTAAGGCTAAGATACAAAGAGGTACAATAAATATAGTCAGCAATGTCGATATCCACAACCCTCCGCTCACCGCAATCCCTAACGGCTGCAGGATTTCTCCACCGCTACCAAAACCAACAGCAATCGGCAACATCCCAAGCACTGTTGTTAACGTAGTTACCATAATAGGTCGAATGCGTAGTTTTGCAGTTTCAATAAGTAGCTCAGATATATCTAAATCTGGCTGCTCGGCTTTGAGCTTATTAAAAAAATCTAAAAATATAATCGAGCTATTGACTGCAGTGCCACAAAGTAAAATCAAGCCCAGCATGCTATTGACACTTAGAGTGCTGGAGAAGATCCATAAAGAAAGCCCAACGCCGATATACCCAAGCGGGATAGCGGTCATAACCACTAAACACTCCCTTAAACTGCCAAATTGAGTGGTTATTAGAACTGCGATGAGTATCAGAGCCAAAGCTAAGGCATTAGCAAGAGAGGAGATATTTTCATTGGTCTCTTTTTGAGTATCGGCAAAAGTAATGGTGCCAGAACCTGGATCTATCGCCTGAATCTCTGATAAAACTTCTCTCTCAAGCGCCTTTTTACTGCCTTTAAAAGAACGTTTTGACCAAGACTCCACGTAAGTAATCTTCCGACCGTCTTCAGTATAGATATCTTCCCAGCCCTCTTTTTGACTTACCCGAGCAAAGGCCCTAATTGGAAGCACCCGATCTCCCAATCTAAACATAATGTTTTCGATATCCTGCGGCCTATCAAAAAATTTCTCAGGTAAGCTTAACTTTAAATCGTAGTACTTATCGTTTAATTGAACTTCGAAAAGACTAGCGTTGGTCAAATAGCCTCTAATAGTATTTAAAACAAGCTGAGAACTTACGGCTTGATTATTTGAGATAGGTTGAAGCATAGATAGTTTGCCGTGATCAATAGCGACGTCAAGAAATCGGCTCTTAGAAGAATTAGGAAAAGTTCTCGTGCGTCCCATCGAGTCACTCTCGTGAAAGACCTTTTCCACTTCGACAAGCAGATCTCGTCTAGCTTCCTCATTGGGTGCATTAATGATTGCTTTTACTAAGGGCGGATTCGGGATTGATAGAGAAGTAGGGGTCCAGTCACCAACATGAAATCGCATAAGCGGACTGCTCTTCATCTCTGATTCGACAATCGATTTTAGTTCCTTAATGTCCGATTTATCTTTTAAAAAAAGTAGAACCCAGCCCCCAGATTCGTGAGTCTCGCTAAATGTGTGGGTCAAAAAATCTCCGTATTTAGACAAAGCTTTTCTATCTACCGAAGCGATGATCTCCTCTCGCTCATTTTGACTTAGATCATCACTTTTGAATTTTATATGAATAAATAGTTTATCGGTCTCGGGTCGCGCCATTACCTCTCTACGAACCTGAGAGGTCAGCAAATAGCTAGAAAACACTATAGCAATGACCACCGCAGCTCCTAGACCGTATCTCATCCGCGAAGAAGTCAGGCAGTTATTTAATAGCAACAAATAAAACCGTTGAAACGACTGGAACCCTCCGACGAAAATATCTGAAACCGAATAAAACTTGGTAAGTTTTCTCT
>JANQHA010000317.1 GCA_028282865.1 Oligoflexales bacterium | reverse complement strand
CAATACATATATATACCCCCCAGAAGCCTCCATGCGAATAGTTGGCGACATCATAGAGTACACGAGTAAACATATGCCTCGCTATAACAGTATCAGCATCAGCGGTTATCATATTCAGGAGGCAGGCGCCGATGCAGCGCTTGAACTTGCATTTACTTTAGGAGATGGAGTCGAATACGTCAAAGCTGCTATTGCTCGCGGCCAAGACATCGACGCTTTTGCTCCAAGATTATCGTTTTTCTTTGCGATAGGGATGAACTTCTTCATGGAGATTGCAAAGCTTCGAGCAGCCCGCACTTTATGGTCAGAGCTCATGGCGCAGTTTAGCCCCCAAAACCCCAAGTCATCTATGCTAAGGACCCACTGTCAAACCTCAGGTTGGACGCTTACCGAGCAAGATCCTTATAATAATGTGGTTCGTACTACCATCGAAGCAATGGCAGCAGCGCTTGGTGGGACCCAATCACTTCACACAAACTCTTTTGACGAAGCTGTGAGCCTTCCGACAAAACTATCATCTAGAATTGCAAGAAATACCCAGCTTCTACTTCAAGAGGAAACTGATATTACTCATACTGTCGACCCACTTGGCGGAAGCTATTTTGTGGAAAGCTTAACAAATAGTTTAGTGAAAAGAGCAAAGGACATAATTAGTGAAATCACTGAAATGGGCGGAATGGTGCAAGCTATTGCGTCAGGATATCCTAAGTTAAAAATCGAAGAAGCTGCCGCGAAAAAACAGGCTAAGATTGATAGCGGGGAGGATGTTATTGTCGGTGTCAATCGCTACCAGGCCGAGGAACCAACAGATATCGAGGTCCTAGATATCGACAACACCTCCGTTCGTGAGGCACAAATAGCATTGCTTAAAAAAATCCGTCAATCACGCGACCAAAAAAAGACCTCTCAAGCCCTGGAACGACTAACTAAAGCTGCATCCGACAACAACTCTAATTTGCTTGAATTAGCAATAGACTGTATGCGCTTGCGAGCCACCGTCGGAGAGGTTTCAGATGCCTTGGAGAAGGTTTATTCTCGCTACGTAGCAACGACTCACACGGTAAGCAGTGTCTATGCCAAAGCATTTAAAGGAAGTGACATGTTTGATCAAGCCAAAATGGCGATAGCTAAGTTTTCAGAGTCCGAAGGTCGACGGCCGCGGATCTTAGTCGTAAAACTTGGCCAAGACGGCCACGACCGCGGAGCAAAAGTCATAGCGACAGGCTTCGCAGACCTAGGTTTTGACGTAGACATTGGGCCATTATTTCAGACCCCAGAAGAGGCTGCGCTGCAAGCGATAGAAAACGATGTTCACGTCATTGGAGTATCATCTCAAGCTGCGGGGCATAAAACTCTAGTGCCAGCTTTAAAAAAAGCTCTTGATCAGCAGGGAGCAACTGATATCGGAATTGTTGTTGGGGGTATCATACCAAACAAAGACTATGCATTCCTAAGAGAATCCGGTGCGGCAGCAGTTTTCGGACCTGGTACCCCGATTCCGGAATGTGCGCTCGAAGTAGTAAAAATTCTCAAAGAGAAGAAAACTGGCTAAAGCATAAATGAACATCAACGAAATCATTGATAAAGTCCCCGAAGGTAGTATTCGCCACCTCGCTAAAGCGATTACCTTGACAGAGAGTCAGCGCCCAGATCATAGCGAGCAAGCGGATCAAATGCTGTCAAAACTCATGCACTTAACTGGAAAGTCGATTCGACTTGGTATCAGTGGGGTACCTGGAGTTGGCAAAAGTACCTTTATAGAAAAATTTGGCCAACTAGTAATAAACTCCGGCCATCGACTCGCAATATTAGCTGTCGACCCTACTTCACCACTTACTGGTGGTAGTATTATGGGCGATAAAACTAGGATGGAGCAACTAACAACAAACCAAAATACATTTATACGACCATCACCAAGTCGTGGTGCGCTTGGTGGAGTCTGCCGTAGGACCAGAGAAAGCATCCTATTATGTGAGGCAGCAGGATTTGATTTCATCATAATTGAGACAGTAGGTGTTGGCCAATCGGAGGTAAGCGTCTCATCTATGGTGGATATTTTTCTCATGCTTCAGCTACCTAACGCTGGTGATGAGCTACAAGGAATTAAAAAAGGAATTTTAGAGCTAGCTGATATAATCGCTGTTACTAAGTGTGATAGTGCCTTCGAAGCAGCAGCAAAGAAAACACAACTAGAGCAAAAACGCGCGCTCAGCTTAATTAAAAACAAAAATGGTGAACCACCTAATGTCTTTTTAACCTCTGCCCAAACTGGTATGGGGTTAACAGATATTTTTGAAGAAATAACCAATTTCATTCAAAAAAGAAAGGAAAGTGGCCTATTTGAGCGTAATCGCGCCACGCAAAACGAGCTATGGCTTGAGCAAGAACTCGCCGACACGATAAGGGACTGGGTTAAAACCAACCCTAAGAGTTTAGAAATTTTTAATAAATACCGAGATAAAGTTAGCTCTGGGACCATCCCGGCAGGAAAGGCTTCCAAAAAGATTTTAACAGAGCTTGTTAAGAATTTATAACTGGGGTAACACATGCTTCGCTGGGTATTGCCGTCAATTATTTTATTTGGAGCCTGCGTATCAATCATGGTTAACGACAACAAAGAACATGAGAAGCCCACCCCACACACTGCCACTGCGAATCAGAAACTAGAGACTGCTACATTTGCTGGGGGTTGTTTTGGTGTGTTGAAGCACCCTTCGAAAAAATTCCAGGAGTTCATAGTGCAATTTCCGGCTACACCGATGGACATAAAGAAAACCCTACCTACCCAGAGGTCTCTAGCGGCCAAACCGGTCATGCAGAGGCAGTAGAAATTCGCTTTGATCCAAAAAAAGTCTCATACGAAGACCTCTTACAAATTTTTTGGCGCACGATTGATCCCACAGATGAAGGCGGCCAGTTTGTCGACCGCG
>JANQHA010000297.1 GCA_028282865.1 Oligoflexales bacterium | reverse complement strand
TTGGCCCGTTTTTAGGCCCAGAACCAGCAAACATGTCATGAAGAGCAAAGTAGAATTAAAAAAGCAGTAGCTCCAACACTTTCAACCTAGTCTAAAAAGCAAGTATTCGGTTAAAATTTACAAATAAACTCAATGCTTGAAACCTGCTATTTTACTGCATTTATAATTTCATTTTGCACTTAGTGACACGTTTGCTGGTTCTACCCCAAAAAAGCTCAATCTTTACTGGTTAACTATCAACATAGACTATTTATGGCTTTATTGGGGTGACGGTAGCACATCATCCAGTGATGGAATGAGGGTTCAAGTTGGAGTATCATCATTACATGCAGAAGCCAATCCACATTATAGTTCAGGAAAAGGTGCTACCATATATAGATTTGTTAGCGACCAGTTCTCCACATTCTATACAAAAGTCATTAATACAAACGCCAGGGATGCGGTACATGTTATCGATGGACTCTTATATCATGAAACTGATTTGGACATTGAAGAACATTATACAGAAACACCTTATTTTAGGGAAAAAAGTATAAAGATCTTTTATATATACGAAGAAAATACATTAATAAATACAACCTTAGAAATGCGATATCGGATGCTGTTAATGCAATATTAGATATGAGAACTAAGGAAAGTTAATTACCTTGACCAATAGTTTGGACGAACCAGCATCATAGGTAGATTCGTATGGGAATCACCCTTAGCCGTGTTAAGCTGTGATTGGGTAAGAAAGATGCTATTTATGAGATTAGCTCCACTAAGATCGGCATCTCGTAAATCAGCTCCGATGAGATCAGCCCAACTCAAATCGACTCCTCTAAGGTTCGCAGCAATAAGACATGCTCCTCTCAAGTCTGCACCTCTGAGATTGGTTTTTCTAAGGTCTACACCAAAATAATCTAATCGACGAGAGTTGGCATTTCGATTTCTTGAAGAAGTACTCTTTCCACCGCAGGCTTTAGCCCTCACCACCTCGCTAGTATTTTTAAGCAATATGTTTACCTTGGTTCGATGAGCTGCCACATCCAGTGCTAATAGAGAGTCAACTTCAAGAAGGGTAAGCCGTTTAGTATTGTCCAGCATTGAACTTATCTCCTCTTTGATACCATGGTCTGTTTGCAGGATAAATGCTTGAGTAAGATACCATAGCATTTCATGAAGCTGCCTCATAATCAGGAACGCCTCAAACATTTGCTTAGCAGATTCAGGGGCTTGTCTCCAGTCATGTCCGCCAAAAGTAACTTGAGCTACCTTTTGACCAGCACCAAAGCAGTCATAAGCAGTACAACCCTTAAACCCCTTATTCCTAAGATTTTTGTGAATAGAGCAGGTAAAGTCCGATTTTAAGTTTATGCAAGGCTTGCCAGCTTCTTTATTCGTTGGGAAACCTTCTGAAGCTGAAAAGTACAACGCTACACAGCATAGGCCGAAACATCTTTCACAGTCGATTCTCAATTCTTTATAACGCTTATTATCATGTGTATATATCATAGTCATTTACCTCATATTAGAAAAAAACAAATAATTTTTACTTTTAAATTATAT
>JANQHA010000182.1 GCA_028282865.1 Oligoflexales bacterium | reverse complement strand
ATCAGAACCGATGATTGGGGTGCTCGGCGAGACTTTATTTAGCACTGCTTCAGCTGCATCAAATCTATGGCAACGATTATTGACTTCCGAGTCTGGTGTTTCCATCGAGCCCGAAATATCCACCACAAAGAAAATAGAAAGTGGTGCAGGAACCGTCGCATCTAAGTTAACGGAACAAAATGACCCGTCGACCGTAATCTTTGCAGATGCTGATCCGGAGCTATTAAGCTTACCAATAGAAGCTCTCTTAGCAGGATCACAAGGTATATTGAAACCGTCTGTTTTAGGGTTGATTTTTGACGAACCACCACCACGAAATGTGTCCGCATCACAAGCCCATAAGCTTATAGCTGCAGTCGTCATCAAAATGATTGTCTTAAAAGACATATGGCCCTCGCGAAAAAACACTAAATCCCGCCGAATATATGCAAGAGCAAAGCCATATTAAGGACTAGTGATTTTAGGAGGTTACAGACAGGAAGCTGAGACTCGTCTATTCCTTAGCCATTTAAGGCAGCAATCTGACGATACCATAAACATTAATCTCATAAAGCAGCTATGCTACAATAAGGCATTGGGCGTCACTCCTGTAGACTTGACCATAGAATTCAATGCCGGAGATTTATCCATGAAAGTATTTTCAGCTTTTAACGTTATAGGGTTTATACTTTTCGTCCTTCTGCAAAATAAGGCAATAGCTGACCCTCAAAAAATACTGTTAAAGAAAATATCCGAAAACCCGGACAATAATAAACTCAGACTTCAGTACGCCGATCTTTTAGGTCGAAGCGCGCGAGCTAGTTTTATTCGGGCACAGGTAAACAGTAAGATACTGAAAGCACAGGGGAACACCGGTGAAGCCAATGAGCTGAGTGAAAAAGCCATAAAAATATTCAATTATAATCAGGAGAGTTTAAGCGAGATCCCAGGAACTGACGGGCTAAAGACGACATCTAGCAGCGGACTTCAAAATTACAACCGGGGATTTCTATTTCGCCATAGATTTACTAGCCGGGAAGCTTACTACAACGCCAGCACTATAGATGCACCATTAAATGGACTATCTCCCGTCAACCAGCTCGAAATAATTGATAACCATGGAACCGGTGAAGAGAAACGTATCAGCGAACAAACATTTATTCAGATCGGAACCTCGCCAGGATTTTCTAGAGTAAGACATATTATTCTAGATCTTGGATCAGCTGACTCACTTGCAAACTCTACTAGTATGTTAAAACTAGCACCAAAGCTAGATAGGCTTTTAATCCAATCGAATCTCGGATTAATCGATACTAAGGGAATCAGTAGAGTTACAACGGCTCACTCACTGAAGGTCAAAAAACTCTTATTTCAAGGCCTTTCTGAAGGGTCACTAGAACACATAGCTAAATGGCAGACCCTAAATAGCGTCGAAGAGCTAGATATTTACAGCCATCGATTATTCGCTGAAGACTTTATAAAACTTTCCCAATCAAATTTCATTAGCAAAATTAAAACGTTCAGACTTTCTTATATCATGTGGAAACAAAAAGAAAAGACGAGCATGGATGCCATAGCAAAACTTCTGGACTCTATGCACGGCCTAGAGAAGTTGGAATTATCTGTCGACCTAAAAGTCACAAAAAAACTGGGTCAGGCCATCGACCGCCTAAGAGCTAGAGGTGTAGCAATAAAAGATGATTTTACAGGATGCGAACTCCTAATAACTCGCGGGATTTTTGGCGCCTTCAGAAGCTTTTACAGAAACCCAGGCACCAAATAAAAACGAGCATTGGGAATATCTAAGTGATAACTAAGTATGAAACCAGGAATTGTGGTTAAGACTTATTGAGCTCTTTAAGCCTATTATAAACCTCATCCACATGCCCTTTAACTTTAACCTTAGGCCAAAGCTCAGCAACCTTTCCCTGCTTATCTATGAGAACGGTCGGGCGTTCAACTCCCATGTATTTACGACCGTACATATTTTTCTCTACCCACACTCCATATTTCTCACAAACCTCTTTGGATTCGTCAGAAACTAACACAAAGTCTAAGCCATATTTTTCTTTAAACTTAACGTGCGATTTGACGGAGTCTGGGCTAACTCCAATTACTACAGCATCTTGCTTAGCAAATTTGGCAAGATTCTCTTGAAAGTCGCAAGACTCCTGGGTGCAACCTGGAGTATTATCCTTTGGGTAAAAATAAAGCACGACGTTTCTCTCACCCTTGAAACCACTTAAACGAATTTTTTTTCCATCATCAGTATTCTGATAAAAGGCAGGTGCACTTTTACCTACGACAATATTTTCTGAAGCACTCATAATTTCTCCTTTAAATATGTTAGCCAATAAAAACGTTATGAAGCTGATTTAATGCTTGGTCACAATCTTTATTATGAACCACGCAAGATATTCTAATCTCAGAGGTCGAAATCATCTTTATATCGATATTTGATGCAGTTAAAACATCAAATGCCTTATAGGCTACCCCGTGAGAGTTCTTCATGCCTAGCCCGACTACAGAAACTTTTGCAAGGTTTGATTCCGAGCTAATGCTAAGCTGAGAAAAATCGTCATTAGAATTAAGAGACTCCATCAGCCCCATAACCTCTTCCAGATCCGACTCCTCAACAGTAAAACCAAACCTAGTCCGGTCATCACTACCCATTTGATCATGGACAATGATATCCACATTAATGCTATGTTGATTGATTTTCTCAAATATAGCCGAGATTAATTTCGAATGATCTCCCGATCCACTAACTGCAATCTTAGCAATGTCTCTAACTGCGGAAACTCCGGAAACGACTGGAGCTTCTAAGATTTCCGATTCACTATGACTCATAACTATCGTCCTCTGACTGGAATTTTCTTTAAATGTATTTCTAACGATAAGGGGTATATCAAACTTCGCTGCTAGCTCGACAGATCTCGCATGCAGTACCTTACTGCCTAACGATGCCATCTCGAGGGCAACCTCAAAATCCATGCTTGGTAGAATGGTTGCTTCGGGCACAACCCTCGGATCTGCAGAGTAAAAACCATCGACGTCGGTGTTTATTTCACAAAAATCGGCTTCGGCAGCAGCGGCTATAGCCACCGCACTAGTGTCGCTACCTCCTCGTCCCAATGTGGTAATATTTCCATCTTCGGTCACACCTTGAAAGCCCGCAATCACCGGAATACCCTCCTGGCTCCAAGTAGCTCGAATCTTATCGATATCAATCTTCCTAATACGAGCACGCTCATAAGAATCGTTGGTCAAAACACCTAGCTGAAATCCCAGAAGAGGCTCCGCTTTTACCCCTAAATTCTCGATCGCGGCAGATAAAAGAGCTACCGACACTTGCTCACCAGCTGATACAGCTAAGTCGACGATCCTGGGCCTGGTTCTAGTACTGACTTCAGCTACCAGCTCCACGAGTCGACTGGTCTCACCTGCCATGGCGCTAACAACCACAATTAAATTCTTTGTTCCGCTGCAATAAGTGTCATAAATTCTCTTTGCAACATATTGAATACGCTCAATATCTCCCAGAGAAGTGCCACCATACTTTTGGACGACTGTAGGGCTAGAATATCGATCATACATTGCTAGAATCTTTCCAAGCGCCAAAGGTCTTCGAGCGCTTCGCGCTCTTTAATCACATCAATGGTCGAGCCGTCAACCATGACTTCACAAGGACGAACCCGGGAATTATAATTAGAGGCCATGGAGGCACCGTAAGCTCCGCAACCGCGAATATAAAACAAGTCACCTGCCTGCGGCCGGTGTAAGCTGCGATCTAGCCCTAAAACATCAGAGGACTCACATACCGGTCCGACAAAATCAAATATTTCAGTGCCGTTACCGGAAAGGTCTGATTTAACAGGCTCTATATCATGGTATGAGTTATAGAATGCTGGACGCATAAACTCAGTCATGGAACCATCTAAAATAATAAAATTTTTGCTCTCAGTAGATTTCACCCCGATCACCGAAGACAGCAATACTCCAGTATTTCCAGCGACAACACGCCCCGGCTCGATCACTAACTGTAAACCGGTCGGTCTTATGGCATTCAATAAAACATTAGCGTACTCGTCAAGTGACGGCGGCACCTCATCTCGGTACTTGATACCCAGGCCACCCCCCATGTTAATAAGCTTAATAGGAAAGCCCGACTGAACCAGGTCACCAGCCATTCTAACCATAAAACTTGCTGCATTTTTAAGGGGTTCCATATCAATCATTTGGCTTCCGATATGACAGGCTACTCCAACAAGATTTAACTGTTTATGATCCCGAATGATCGGCAGCAAAGGTTCTATCTGAGCAAGCCTCATACCAAACTTAGTCGCGTCAAGCCCTGTAGTGATCTTAGGGTTCGTTTTAGCGTCAATATCCGGATTGACTCGTAAGCAGATATTGACAGAACAATTCAAAGAAGAAGAAATTTCAGCCAAAAGGTCTAGTTCAAAAGCCGATTCAACATTAAAACTATAAATTCCGAGCTTCATTGCCCGGGTCATCTCCTCGGCGCGCTTTCCAACACCTGAAAAAACAATTTTTTTGGGGTCAATACCTGCTTTCAAGCTACGCTCAAGCTCACCAACCGAAACCACATCAGCCCCGTACCCCGACGAAAAGACCTCTTTCAAATACGCAATAGAAGAATTTGCCTTAACTGCGAAACAAAGCATGGTCCGGTAGCTAGAGAAAGCGTCAAACAGTCTCTCGCAATGCCTCTTAAGGGTGGCTAGAGAATAAACGTAAGTAGGCGAGCCGTAGGACTCGTAAATAGATCTAAGCGGCACTTCCTCGCAGTATGCTTCGTCGCCTTTGTAGTGAAAATAGTCCAAAAAACACCCCCCAATTAAGGTGAGCTATTTCTAGTCTAAATTCCACACAGCGTCATCAGAAAAGCGATCACTCGCCGGCCAAATCCTCAATTTGCTGCTGAATATCCAGCCAGCACTCTTCAACCTTCGATTTTTCGGTGGTTTTAAGATCGATTTTTGCTTGCAGCTCAGCCAGCGCCTCGTATTCTCCGGGGTTTAACTGCAATAAATCGTAGTTCATGGCCTCGATCTCCCCAGTTAGCCGATCAAGGTTTTCTGACTCAAACTGAGACTGTTTCTTCAGATGGTCCAGCTGCTTTTTTGCGACCTTAGCCTGGTTGTCTTCTGACTCACGATCCCGAGGGGTGGCATCTTTCTTAGAGCTACTCGGCTCATGAGAAGCCTTTGTATCTAAAACATCTGGAAAGCCAGAAACCCTAGCTAGACGCTTGTAGTCGCTAAGGTTGCCCTCAAACAATTCGGATCGGCCATCTGGCAACAATACAAAGATATGACTACAAATGCGGTTGATGAACCGACGATCGTGGCTGACAAATAACAAACTAGATTTGTACTTCTTAAGCGCATCGGTCAAGACCTCAACGCTAGTCATATCAAGGTGATTTGTCGGCTCATCCAAAATCAAAAAATTTGCTGCCTGAGCTAGACTACAAGCTAAGCCTATCCGGCTTTTCTCACCCCCAGATAAAACTTTTACTGGTTTAAAAACATCTTGGCCGCTAAACAAAAAGTTACCTAAAAGTTGTCTTGCCTGCATCTGGCCGACTTTCTCAGAAACACTCATAACATTATCAAGACAGCTCATTTCGTCGTTTAATGTGTCGACCTGATCCTGCGAAAAATAACCGACTTTAACCCGGTCTCCTAGCTCGAAGCTGCCAGAGATACTAGGGATGGTCCCAACAATCGTTCGCAGCAGCGTCGATTTACCAACCCCATTAGCTCCAGTGATTGCGACCTTCATCCCTCTCTCTAGTGAAAGCTTGATCGGACCAGCCAGCACTGTATCTCCATAGCCGATCTTACCTTGATCAACGGTTAAAACTTGCTTCACCGATTTGGGAGCATCCGGCAAGTTAATCGCCATAGCAGCGTCATTTGATTGGTCATCATACTGCGCCTCCAATGACTTAAGGCGCTCAATTTGCTTCACCCGAGATTGCGCTTGGCGGGCTTTGGAGGCTTTTGCTCCAAACCTATCTACAAAACCCTGCAGATCTTTTTTCTTTCTCTCGATTTGCTTTAGTGCACCTCGATCGTGCTCTAAATCAATTTCTTTTAAGTCCAAAAATTTGTCGAAATTACCACGGTAGGGTTTTAACCGACCGTTTCTAAGCTCTATAGTAATAGTGGCAAGCCGGTTAAGCAAATCTCTATCATGAGAAACAAATAGCAATGTCCCCTTAAAATCTAATAGGTACTGCTCGACCCAGACCAGACTCGGAAGATCTAAATGGTTAGTCGGCTCATCTAATATCAAAAAATTTGGGTGGTTCATGAAGACCTTAGCGAGCTCAAGCCGCATCCGCCAGCCTCCAGAAAGATCTCGCGGGTCTTTTGCAATCATTTCACCTCTAAACCCTAAGCCATAAAGGATCTCTCGCGCCTCAGACTCGACTGCATACCCTCCTAGATCACGGAACTGCTCCTCGAGCTCGGCATACTCGTGCAGCGTGCGCTCGCTAGTGTCAGTCTCCATCAACTTAACCAAACTTTCCAAGCGATCCTTGATATTTCCTAAATATTGAGCCCCAGTAACACACTCATCCACAATTGAGTTCTTGGGGTTTTGGTTAGGCTCTTGAGGCAAGTACCCCAATCGGCACCTAGAAGGGATCTGGACTTTGCCCGAAGACGCTTCGACTTCCGAAGTCAAAATTCTAAGAAAAGTCGTCTTGCCAGCGCCATTAGGCCCGACAAGAGCGAGGCGTTCATTCTCAGGAAAGTGATAATCGATATTATCAAATAGCTGACGTTCACCGAAGTCTTTAGAAATATGATCGCAGCAAATCAAAGACTAGACCTTCACACCGGCATGAGCAAAACTACCTGCCTCAGCGGCTTCAAACGCTCTTGAATAATCGGCTGGTATCGACTGACCCAGCAGTTCTCCTGGCTTGAGATAGTCAAATATCTCACCGTAATGCTTGACCGTGTTAACCTGGGTTCGTCGCACAATATGCCAAGCACGCAATTCTTCGGTACTATTCAAGCCCATAGCTCCTAACATCTCTGCCACACTATTAATGGTTTCTTTGTGAAAGTTGTAAACCCGCTTTCTCTTGTCGCCAATATGAAGACCCTTATACAAATTTGCATCGGTAGTTGCAACTCCAGCTGGACAAACATTAGAATTGCACCGCAGCGCTTGGATGCACCCTAGTGCTAGCATCATACCTCGGGCTGAGTAGATGGCATCCGCGCCTAGCGCTAGCCTTTTAATGAGATCGAATGCAGTAACCACTTTGCCGGTGCTAAAAATTCGAATATGCTTGCGCAGATCTAAACCAACTAGAGCATTATGAATAAAGACCAATCCTTCTACCCCAGGACTTCCGAGGTAGTTAGAGAACTCCAATGGTGCTGCACCAGTTCCGCCTTCTCCACCGTCAACAACGATAAAGTCAGGATAAATACCAGTCTTTTTCATCGCTTTAGCAATAGCGAAGAACTCTCGCCTCTTACCTAAACATATTTTAAAGCCGACAGGTTTACCCTGTGATAACTCCCTAAGCCTAGCAATAAACTCCATCATCTCCATAGGCGTCGAGAAAGCACTATGGCCTGGAGGCGAGAGCACATCTTCCCCTACAGTCACCCCTCTAATTTCGGCAATTTCAGCATTAACCTTTTTGCCTGGCAAGATACCGCCATGACCTGGCTTAGCTCCCTGAGATACTTTAACCTCGATCATCTTTACTGAATCGAGTTGCGAGCGTTCAGCAAATTTGCTGGGCTCGAAACCACCGTCTTTTGATCGGCACCCAAAGTAGCCAGTTCCAATTTGCCAAATAAGGTCTCCACCGTGCTTTAAATGATAAGGAGATACGCCACCTTCTCCGGTATTATGAGCAAAATCACCATCCTTAGCACCACCATTAAGAGCCATCACGGCATTTTTGCTAAGCGACCCATAGCTCATAGCAGAAATATTAAACAAGCTGGCGCTATAAGGCTTAGTGCATTGATCGTTACCAACCAAAATGCGCAGTTTATCGGGGTCGACATGAGTCGGCTGCAGCGAATGATTAATCCACTCATAACCGACTTCATAGACATCTTTCTGAGTTCCAAAAGGTAAAGTATCTAGCACATTTTTAGCACGCTGATAAACAATTGAGCGCTGCTCTCGACTAAAAGGCACTCCGTCGGAATTAGACTCGACAAAATATTGATTGATCTCTGGCCGGATCATTTCAAATAGATAGCGCACTCGTCCAAGTATTGGAAAATTCCGTCGAATCGTCTGGCGGGTTTGGAAATAATCGGTGAATCCAAGAAATATAATCGGTAGCACAATCAGGTATGTCCAATAAATCCACTGAAAGGCCATTCCCAGCAAAGCAATAGCAGCAATCACCAAAAATGAGTATAACAAAAACTCACGACGCATAGCAGATCTCCTAACAAGCCAAAGCACTAGTTTATAACCTTTAGCGTATTCATCCTACCACTTTGTTAAGGACTCACGGGATCAAGCCTAACAAATCGTCTCTGGTGAGTCCTAGTTGCAGGTCTTCGCTATTTAGAATGTTAGATGCAAGCTCATTTTTTCTTTCCTGGAGTTGGATAATCTTCTCTTCAATTGAGTTAGCAATAATTAACTTATGGATAAATACTGGTCTGACCTGACCGATGCGATGAGCTCTATCGGCGGCCTGCTGTTCAACAGCCGGATTCCACCATGGATCCATTATAAAAACATGATCAGCAGCGGTAAGATTCAGCCCGACCCCTCCTGCCTTAAGCGACATCAACAATACCGGAGCGTGACTTTGGTTTTGAAATCGATCAACGACTGAACCGCGGTCACGAGTTTGGCCATCGATTCTTAAATAATTGACACCTCTATCAACCATCCCTTCTACGATGAGATCTAAATAAGATGTCCACTGCGAAAACACCAGAACCTTGTGACCTGCCGAAGCAAGCTCTTCGAGCTTAGCAAGTAGGAAATCAAGTTTAGCAGAGCTATGAATTTTTGACTGAAAGTTAGGTAACAGTGCTAAATGACAACACGCCTGGCGAAGCCTCATAATAAGCTCGAGGGCTTGAATCACTGTACCATTTTTTTCGAAGTGATCTTTTAGCTGCGACTGCGTTAGCGCATACAAGCTATCATAAACCTCTTTTTCGGAATCAGAAAAATCCACCGAAACAACCATTTCAGTTTTATTCGGGAGGTCTTTAGCTACCTCGTTTTTTAGCCGCCTCAGCATGAACGGTCGAATCCGTCTAGCCAACAGATCAGCGTTCTGACCATTTTTAAAAACCTTCTTAAATGAAGCCAGGTTTCCCAGTAATCCGGGATTTAAAAAATGAAACAATGACCACAGATCTTCGTATCGATTTTCTACCGGAGTTCCAGTTAGTGCAATTTTGTGAATAGCTTGTAACCCGAAAACCGCTTGACTCACTTTACTGCTAGGATTCTTAATAAAGTGTGCTTCATCGACGACAATCAGCTGCCATTTTTTGCTTGCAAACTTATCAAAATCGACCCTCATCGTATGATAAGAGG
>JANQHA010000628.1 GCA_028282865.1 Oligoflexales bacterium | reverse complement strand
GGTAGCTCGCGCTTTAGGTAGCGAGGTTTTTTTCTAAGAAGATGCTCCATGGATTCAGCTAGCCGTGCATTTTTGGATATGGTCGCTGCGATTTCGTCGTCATGAATGTTTAGTTTTAAACGACCTCCTTCTACCTTAGTAGATACACTGAAGTCGTCTGAGCTAGTCATGAACTTACAGATGCCTTCGCAAAACTTTCTAATATCCTCTACTAGTTCATCCATCTCCGCAGGTGCCATCGGCTCCAAGTTTGAATCTTGTGTTCTACTCTTAGCTCTGGGCGAAGATTTTTTTCGGCGAGAATTTTGTTGATTTTTTACCCAGACTTTTAGTTCTACTTTGCGGCCACCTAAGAAAGACAAAAATCCAGCATCTGTTTTTGAAATAAGCTCATAATCTAATTCGTCTTTATCCGCACTTAATGTTTGTGAAGCGTTTTTAAGCGCCTGGTCAACCGATTTTGCTTGAACAGTGATTGCATTCTTCATTTTTTTCGACTCCTTGCTGAGTTAACTATTAAGTTCCTATATCAATATTAGGCCTTTTTGGCCTCTGTCTGCATTTTTGCATCTAGGCTTTTATTGAGCCAATGCTGCTGCGCAATCGAAACTACCGTGTTAGTGATCATGTATATGACCATTCCCGCCGGGAGTGAAATCATCATAAAAGAAAACATAATGGGCATGAACATCATTACCTTCTTTTGAGTTTCGTCCATTTGTGGGTTTGGTGTTAGTTTCTGTTGGATAAACATTCCAACACCCATAATAACTGGAGTTATGTAGTATGGATCGGCCACTGATAGGTCGTGTATCCATCCAAAAAATGGTGCATGCCGCAGTTCGATCGACTGTGACAGAACATTATAAAAAGCAATAAACACCGGAATCTGGGGCAGAATCGGCAGGCAGCCTTTTGCGGGGTTTATCTTGTGTTGAGACATAAATTTCATAATCTCTTGCTGCTGGCGTGCACGATCGTCTTTGAACTTTTCTCTGATGCGGTTCATCTCCGGGGTGAATTTTTGCATTCGTTTCATCGAAACTGCTGCGGCTTTGGTCAAGGGGTAAAATAAGATCTTTAAGCAGATTGTTAATAGAACGATTGCGACGCCATAGTTGCCAGTAAAGTGATAGATGGATTTAACCAATGAGAGTAAAGGCCTTGCAATTGCACTAAACCAACCCAAATTAAGGGCTGAAGTAAGTGTTTCATCTACCTTGCTAAGAGCCTCCTGTTTTTTAGGTCCAAAGTAGGTAGCAAACTTTAATTGAACTGTTTCACCGGGCTTTAGTAGGCCCTGCGGTTGATAGGCAGCCATGGTGATCGAACAATTGCCCATTGTGTCGATGAGACCCTTTTTCGCAATTCTAAAGCTTAGTTTTTTGCTGCTAGGGATCAATAATTTTAGGAAGTAGTGATGATCGAAACCAATAAAGTCTACCAGTTCATCGGTGCCACTTAGCGCTGGTACATTTTCTTCGTCTTCACAATAGGAGCTTATCATTTCCTCGTCACGCGAACCATCAAGGCTAACCATAACGGTCTCGTAATTGCGGACCATGCTCGGGAAGAACCCACCACTGTCCTTGTCTAAACGAAGGTTCTCAGCAGCGAAAAAACCTGCATTTAGCTGTTGGCTCTTATTAGAAACGTTTTTAAAAGTTAAGTTAAGCTCTGCATTATATCCTTGCTTTGCCATCCTAAATGTTTGACTCATCATCCAGCCGTTTACCTGCTTGGAAAAACGAATTGTCTCGTTATCGATACGTTCGGCTTGGAAGCTGACTAAAGGACTGACTTGTTTCGGGTCAGCACTTGCTTGGATAAAAAATGGGTGTTTTGCAAGCTCTACTAGCTGTTCCTGGTTCTTACCGGGTCGGTCTTTAAAGCCTTTAAGTTTGATGCTGGTCAGTGCACTTAAGCCCTGGTCAAATTGATAGCTGACTTCCGCGTTCTCCAAGCGCAGCTGATCTGCGCTTAGCTGTTTATGAGCTTCTTCCGGAGCTTTGGCAGTTTCAGCGATTTCCTGACCTGCACTCGATGGCTCTTCCGGAGCACTTAATTGATTAGTATTTTGAGTTTGCTCTGGCTTTATGTCTTTATTAGCTTCGGATTGATCCGTTTGAGCCACTTGGGAGCTTTTACGGTATTCGGGGTATTTGTTTTCCATGTACTGAAGGTAGACAAAAAAGAATAGTAAACTAACACCAATAGCAATGAGGTTACGTAATTCCATTAGGGTAAATCAACTCCTCCGGGGTGAAACGGGTGGCAGCAGCCCAAGCGTTTTATAACTTTTTTTGTAGCAGCAAAAAAATATTGGTCTTGGTAGCACTGCTTCGCATATCTAGAGCAGCTCGGATAAAACCTGCATCTTTGGCCAAGTAAAGGCGCTAAAATAATTTGGTATAGGTTAATCAATAAGATTATTAGTTTGTTTGGGTTAAGCATTTAATACCACAATGGCTCAATGTTCTACAGGTTGATAAAGCTTTTTACGCAGTTTGCGCAGACATCCGCCTAATTCCCCATGAGTCATCGTGTTACTAGCTTTGACAATATTGGGTCGGGCTATGATGACTAGGTCCATGCCCGGGTATGAAGCTTGGATGTGACGAAATCCTTCTCGTAAAGTTCGCTTTACTTTATTTCTAACGACCGAGTTTCCAACTTTTTTTGATACTACTAATCCCATACGGGTTTCTTTAGATTCACTCTGGCAGCCGACCACGACTAACGAGGAACCCACGACCTTGGTACCGCGATCAAAAGTTTGGTTAAACTCCGAACGGTTCCGTAGTCGATTCGATTTTTCGAATCCGTACGACATCTGATTCCGTTACTTTTTAGGGATAGAAACAGATAGCTGCTTACGGCCTTTTGCTCGTCTTAGTTTTAAGACGTTACGCCCACCTGGGGATGCCATTCTTTTTCTAAATCCGTGACTTCTTAGCCGCTTAATTTTACTAGGTTGGTAAGTTCTTTTGCTCATCTGTTATACTCCTCGTGGCTGTTTGCTATGTGCATTTAAGCTATTAAATTTCCTGGTTTTTTTATAAACAGCGGATGAAATCTAGCAAATCGACCCATTGATTGCAACCGGAGATAACCACTA
>JANQHA010000616.1 GCA_028282865.1 Oligoflexales bacterium | reverse complement strand
TCAATAAAATTCAGACGTTATTAATTTACGAAACGAAAAGGAGTTTTTCTAATGGTTTTTGGTGGTTAAACATTTACCCACTATGAAGTGAGGAGACCCAGTTTTTTAGTATTTTTGATTTTTCTTTACCAAATGCTCCGTGTTGACAGCACTTGATGAAAGATCGATAATTATAATGTCTTAGTAATAAACGAAGTTATTTTAAATGATTCGAATCCTTGTCTTTATTTTTGTGTTTGCGGTAATTTCTGGTCGTCATCAGATTGCTTCGGCTAGGCCAGTATCTCAACAAGATATTGTCCAAGCTGTGGCAAGAGCAAGGGAGATTCTTCAAAAAGCATCACATGCTGCGCCCGGGCCCGTATGGACGACAAGGTTAGCAAGAATGAGAGATGCGCTTGCAAATAGTCGTATTGCGATTGAAGACATCGGAAGCAAAATCGCCCTAGGAGGTCAGCGACAAGGGCACAAGGTTATTATTGTTTCTCGAGACTTTAAAATTTCAGATGTTCCATTTGGGCTTGGCATCGATATGCTCGCGCAAATATTGATACACGAGAGCGTTCATACTATCGGTATCATGGACGAATTTATTGCGACAAGAGCGGAATTAATTTCGATGATTTGGGGGGCAAAAGGACCGCTTTATTTTTCAGAGTATGTCCCGCATTACGGGTTAAATCGTCTTTTAGATGGTAATTTATCAGCTTATCGAGACAAACTTAAGTTGCAACGCGAAATAGATGAAGAGCTTAAAAGGCGTCTGGCGGTTACATATCGTAGCGGCAATAAATGTGAAGTTTTGCAGTCCGAGGTTAGAAAAGCAGTTAGAGGCCTTTTTTAGGAAGTGCTCACCTTCAGTATAATTCATGATTAGCCAGATAATCCACAACCTGCCAATTTTATTTGTTGAGCCGATTACACATCAAATAGAGTCTTTTTCCAGACGGATCAGGGCATGTGTCCGTCATTTTTCTTGTGTATTCTCCAAGCGAGTTACGACCCTGCTGCTTGATTTTCTCGAATGCCAGCTGCCGTATTTTATACGTCGCGACTCTCAACACTTCTGGCGTATTAGCAAGAAAAGTTATCGCGATAACAACCACTTTGAAGAACCGATCGACATACCCTTCAAATTAGCACAAATCCTGTTGCTCGCAGATCGTAGCTTTTCATGAGTTGCCGTTGAGTTCTTTTTATTGCAATGAGGCAAAGACAAACGTAGTGCCGGTCACATCAGCGGGTTCGAATATATAGTTTACGCTGTTTGGTGTGCTTGGTCTCGTACCAACTTTAGGGTATAATTTTCTTCAAGAGTCTGTCATAAGCGGAGAGTCGAATGAAATCTAGATTAGCTATCATATTGCTTGCAGTATTTAGTTGCGGGTTCCATGGAGTGGATGCCCAAGGTGGCATTTGTCGTAATCTTCGCAACGCGCTGGGGCTAGGGGAGGACTTCGTTCCTGATCCTCGCATCAAGTTTATGTCTGCTTCGTCTCAGGAGATTTTGTTTAGACAAGGAATACAGGTTGACCTCGATGGCAAGAATATCCTCCTTTCTAGGGATGGAAATGTTTATGCAGTCGTAAAAAACTCCATCACTGCTCGATTCGTCGAAGTGATGGAGTTGCCTAAAAAGGGGATCAATCCTTTAAATCAACGTGACCTCTATGTAGCAGCCGCTTCGGACAGCATGATTGAAACCTCCAAAGTAACTGTAAATGGGCAGGTTACTAAGATTTCGAGCTCTCCACTTAGTGGGACGGTCAATAACTTTGCTTTGAATTTTTTAATGAAACACGAAAATAGCCTAGAGGGTGCGCCCGTAGCAATTGTTATTTCGGATTCGATCATATCTACCTTTGATTTGTCCGACGGGAAGCAACTATCCACTCAAAGTACCGGACAAATCGTTGATGTAACTATAACATCCGCTCAGCACGAATTATCAGGTGGAGCTTTTATTTATACTCGACCACTAATTCTTGTCGCGGGCCAAGACGGAGTTAGAGCGGTTGATGTTGAATATCATGAACTCAAATCAGTTTCTAAGGTCGCTATTGACGGGGGTGTGAGGAACCTTGAAGTTTCGAGTTATCAGCGAAATAGCGATGACGGACTTTCGGTTTACACGAATCCATTAGTTTTTGTTCAAGGGAAATCGACTCTATATTCGATGGATTACACGGGCGGAAACTTGAAAATCCTAGACCGAAGAGATTTTGGAAAAGAGATAACATCTATTTCACTTGGAGCCGTAGAGACGGGTACTGGTGGGATCCTGGTGTCAAAGCGAAAAGTAGTCCAGGTAAAGCTCTCGGATGGAGCGTCATATCAATATTTTGTCAACGATGGTAACTTTGGAATCGATTGATAAATGAATGGTTTATTCCCTGGACGATACTCTCTTAGGGTTTGAAATAGATAGAATTTCTAATTTAGAAGTGGCTAAGTTTGCCAAGCTATCGCTACTTGGCAAACGCACCACTTAAAGAGTCTATCTCAGCTTTTTAGTTGTTAATTAAATGTAAACCCATTTCTTAGTCCAGATATTCTTCCGAATTCGGCAAATTTATACGATCCTGGTTTGTAGTAGTCGCCTGGATTATGGCCACTAGCAGCGTAGCATCCATTGACTCCAAGCCTATCGAATCGCTTGTGCTTATTGATACAAAATGTTGCGTTATTCATTATGTCTGAACCTCCGTAGTCTGGGTATAGTGTTCCACCATTTGGTCTGACCGCCATAGCGTAGATGACCCGTGCTTTAGGTCTTCTGATGGTTAGGCATTGTCCGGGATTTAGGCTTAGCCAGCCACCGGCGAGCTTCATGTCTCTGGGCATCCTTGTGCCGATGGACACATTCAAGTGCTCGTTTCGGTTGTTACATATTTTCGCTGCCGTAGGTTTGGTTCTTAGGTTAACGTATTGCCGGCATGCTGAACCGTTGTTCTGAACTTCTTTTGAGAACTCATAGCATGCCTCACCTGCTCCGACCCAAACAGTTGCTCCGCCAGTAGTCGCCGCTGAAAGAATTGCCGCACCACAGCCAAAGTAGGTAGCCGCCGTCGTTACGATGCTCCTCTTACACTCGGGTGATAGCCCCTGAGCTTCGCGAACTGCATGTTTGAATTTATTAAAAGTTGGGGTGACTCCAGAGCTGTCACATTCGATCGTAGTATGAATACCTTGAAAAACTGGCCAGCAACCTGCTTTAGAGACGCTGCTAAAAAGCGTGATTGATAGTAACAGTGTCGCTGAAAGTGTTTTCGAAATAGTCATTTTTCTCCTCCAAAAATTGTTCTAAAAGTTATAGCTCCAAGGTCACTCAAGCATGAGCAGGATGTATGCCATATTTACGCACCTAGGTATGTCTTTATAATTAAAAGATAAGTGATAGGTGTGATTAATTTTTAAACAGAACTATTTATTTACTGGTAAAGATAATTCGGTATCATTTTGATGTTTCTTAAAGGATAGATCTTTCTTTGAAGCAAACCTTGGGTGAACTTTTTGATGATTACAGAGGATTTAAATGACTAAGATAGAATATACGGCTCGCTGCCACTGCGGGAAGGTCCAGTTTTCGTTCCGTAGTAAGGAGATCACTAAAGGACTTCGCTGCGATTGTTCAATATGTATCCGTAAGGGGGCGGTCATGTCACTAAAATACATCCCCGCGGAGGACTTCACTCCGATTAAGAATATGAATGACCTTACCGACTATCGCTGGAATGATCGTGTGGTTAACCACTTATTCTGTAAGACCTGTGGGATCTACCCTTATCACGGAGACGAAGAATACGGTTACCGTGTAAACCTCGGATGTGTTGACCAAATTAATCCGTTGTCTCTTGAAATTACTGTTTATGATGGAAAATCGATGCCAATTTCTAAAGCTTAACGGCGCTAAAAGACGTTTTTTTTGCAGGCGGTCTATTATTAGCGCCTTAGCTTCGTCGCTTTTGCCTGACCCTGCCTGGCTAAGTCTATGGCTTCAGCTAGGATCCTGGCTGCTTCCTGCGGTGCGTGAAATCCCATCGAATTTTCGGCAGCAATATAGTCCAGTCGCCACTGGGATTTGCGGTGAATCTCCTGAATATCTTTTAGCTCTCTTTCGGTTGCACCACGAGATTTTGCCGCTTGAATCTCATCTAGTAAATCCATTAGTGCAGCTCCGCCGCGCTGAAGCAGCTTGAAGTTGGTGTTTTGAATTTTATCGACACGAGTCTTGATTTCTTTCTCGGAAAATCTGTGACAGGTTTGACAGGCCCTATTAATATTTAACAATGGACTTCGCACCCAGTGGTCTGAAACTTTGCTAGCTCCATCACGCATATAAGGCATATGGCAGTCTGCGCAAGCTACGCCGCTTCGAGCATGCACCCCTTGACTCCAGAGCTCAAACTCAGGGTGTTGCACTTTAAGCAGCTCTGCATTAGATTCTTTGTGCTTATAATCATAAAATCTTGACCCATTAGAGAGCTTGGTCCTGTCCCAAAATGTTTCAAGGTCCTCCATTTTAAGCCCGTCACCCCAAGGATAGGTGAGCGGCATATCGCTAGAGCAATAGTATTCTACATGACATTGACCACAGACAAACGAGCGCATTTCAGTCGTGGATGCATCTGTGTTGGGGTCGTAAGGTTGCTTACGTGAGCCTTCCCTCCAGCGTTTAATGGACGGAATAGCAGGAACCTCCGCGCTTGACTCTGCAAGCTTTTGAATCCCGACGATAAAAGCCGGTCTAGTGACGCGAATCTCCATGGTGTTCGGATTATGGCAGTCCACACATGAGACCGGGTGGGCATGACCCATATCGTGGGCTTTCTTATTTAACTCCTGATAGGACATTTTATGGGTTTTATTCATCCCCGCCAGCGCGTCTCCTTCTCCTAGTTCACGGTAAACAGGCATGATGGATGCGTGACAATGCATACACGATCCCGTTTGAGGCTTGGTTTGGCGCTTGGTATCCTCTTGGTCGCTTAGCATATAAGCGTGGCCACGGCGGTCACGATAGTCGATAGAAAACGCATAACCAGCAAATATTCTTTTCAACCAAGGATCACGTTCAATCTTCTGCTCTGGAAGAGCCTCACTACCTCCGTGGCCGCCAAACCTGGTCCGTGTAGCTATTGCTGTCCTTTTGTAAGAATCATATTGCTTTGGAAATCCTAGTCCCCACTTTTTGGGGTCAGTGTCGTCCTCAGTGAGTTGAATCCTATTTTTGTTAGCAAAAGAAGCCTCAATTTTACGTTCAAAGACATTCATTAATAGGGCGGCAATTCCAGCAGTTGCCACAGCAAATAGGAGAATAATTCCGATAGCTCTCTTGCTTAAAGGTATTTTCTTTAGAGTTGTCAATGTGTGCTCCTTTCTATCTCATTCGGCTTCTCTGGGCCTCCTATTCCAGAAGGCGGATCTCCATGACCTACCGCTGCATGACAATGAGTACATTTGATATCGTTGGCAACCACATTATGAGCAATGGGCTCATGGCAAGTCACACAATTTTGCTGAAGTATGTCTTGGCTTCTTTGGTTGAGCTGAATAGGTTCATGAAAGTCTTGAAAGGTAAATGCTTTAGAGTGGCGGTAACCGTTATCAGCTTTGGCTATATACTTTTCTATAAAAGAATGTGGAAGATGGCAATCAGCGCAAGTCGCTGCGGTATGGTGGCTTGATTTTTGCCAGGAATCGAGCTGAGGTTTCATAATGTGGCAATTGGCGCATGCGCTTGGGTCGGTGCTAAAATAGGAAAATCCTTCTGCGTAGTTAAAGGTAAAAGAGCCTAGACCAATTAGGGTGCCAAAAAGAGCTGAGATGGTCAGAATACAAAGGTTCATTAGGAAATAGGGCTTTCACTGTCGCTGTTCGCCTATTTCATAGCCTGAGACTATGACTTAGTAAAGTATTTTGTTTTTTGAAAATTGGCCATTAGGTTGGAAGCTATGGCATAATATTAGAAAATCTAGAGAGTTGTTTTATCCTGTCAGGGGGATACTTGTGAAATTAAGAAGCTTTATCATTTTGCTCGCATCAGTCACGTTATTTAATACGGCTCACTCCGCTTATGCGGCGAATTGGTTTAAAATGATGTTAAGTTTATGTGGTGGAGCTGCTAAGCACAGTAAAACAGAACTCTTTGTTGCTAAAGTCGTAGACGAATCTCTGAGGGACAATAAACGCAGCCTTTCTAAAAGTGAGGCCGACAGGTTTGTCACATTTATTGCCGACGTAAATGCGAGAAAGGTAGATGACATTGAACTGATAAAAAATGCTTGGTTGTTAATAAGAAGATACGAATATAAGACCAAATCTAATATTAGTGTAGACCTGGCAGTTCCTTTTCTACGCCGCGGATTAGAGCTATGCAGAGATAATCATACCGATATTGGAGGCACGTTTGGTAATCAACTCGGCCACTTATATGGAAACATTATACGCGAGGTGTATGGTTCTCATTATGCCTTGGAGGCCACTCGGGCCCTCATAACAGAAATTAGTCATGGCGATATTCATGGCCCTAATGAAGTATTTAGCGCCTTTTTTTCAGGTAATTATGCCGTAGCATTTAAACAGTATCTGGAAGAATTTGATGGAAAATTAACCGATGTCGAGACTGAAGCTCTTACATTGTTATATCTTCGGTCAAGGTTAGCTAAGATTGCATTTACCGATTCTTATATGGAAAATGGAGGCGGAAGTCAGCCTATTGCCGAAATACGGGCCATAGTCGCTGACTCTAGACAGGTACTCAGTATACTACGAGAAAGAACTGAGCTTCATACGATTACTGCTGCTAAACTAGACAAGTACGATGAGCACTTAGGAATGCTGGTATATGATGGTGGGGGACGTAGGGGCTTTGGCCAGGTCAGGCCAGAAGAAATCTATCCCCAGGAACCGGGTACTTCTGCTGATCACTGGAAAAAATGGAGAGAGCAAGACTTTCTACTAAACTATCCTTATACCGATATAGTTCAGGCTTTTTTTCCGATTAGCTTTCAACCGCCAGCGATGAGAGCAAGGTATAACTAGCTTCTTAACTACCAGAAACAGTGATAAATCTGATCTCGCTATAGGGCTTGATTAAACCCCTAGCAGTTGATATACGACTTTTGATTGTAAGTTGTTTAAAACCACGTGATGGCCTTCATGACATGGGTGTATATCGATGAATCTTTTTAAGCGTAAAATTTTTAGAACTGTTTTAGCAGGTTTAAGTTACTTGTTTGTGCTGGGGAATTCTTCGAGCCATATGAATTTGGGTGCTGAAGACTCTAAGAAGCTGATTATAAGTTCTTGGTTTGGGCCGGGGCCTGCTCTTAACACCGCTGATCAATTGAAGCTTGTCGCAGAAGCTGGTTTTACTGTGGTTGGCCCGAGAACCTGGCACCCTAGTCAGCCTTTTTTCTCAGCAGAAGACTACCGAAAGTTTCTTGATAACTGCAGGCTTGCAGGTATCAAAGGAATCATGGTCAGTAAGCTTCATATGCCTATCGATTCGAATAGTGTAGATGTTGATAAACTAAAGTCTTTATTATTAGATTCGACTGGTAGCGAGTTAGCTTTAAAAGATCATCCGGCGTTATCACACTATTTGGTTTACGATGAGCCGCATAGAAATAAGTTTGAAAGCATTAAGAAATTTAAGGACGCTTTATCGAAGGTAGATCCCGTTCACCCTATGTTTGTAAACTTGTTTCCAATTTACGCTACACCTTCTCAATTAGGTACAGAGTCTTATCACGACTACCTAACTACTTTTACCGATATAGTTAATCCTCCCATGCTTTCTGTTGATGTATACCCGTTTCGAGAAGATGGGCTGCTAGCAAGCTATTTTTATAACTTAGATCTGGTCCGTAAGCATGCTCAGCTGAAAGGAATTGATCCTTGGCTTTCAATTCAAACTTGGGAGGGACCTGGCCATAAGTTTCCTACCGAGGATCAGGTAAGGTGGCAGGCATTTCATGGTTTGGCATATGGTTACAAAGCAATATTTTACTTCACTTTGTATGGAGGTAGCGCTGAAGAACAGGCTATTATGAATTGGAATGGATCCAAAGGAATATTATATGAATCAACCAAAGCGCTAAATGCGAGGCTGAAGGAAGTGGGAAATATTCTTGTGAATCTTGAGCACAAGGATGTTTTTCATGGTGGTCGCGAGCTTCCATATGGTGCAAATGAAATACCTGAAGAATTTCCTATCGCAGTAGAGCCAGCCGATGCACCTATAACTATAAGTACATTTGAGGGCAAGGGTGGTAGTCGTTATTTTTTGCTTGTGAATCGGAGTTTTGATCTATCTCAGGAGGTCTCAGTTACAGCTTTAGAATCGAACATGACTGTGCTTTTTGATGAGTCCGGTGCGATGGGGTCTTCTTGCAGAATAAAATTTTCCCCTGGAGATGGTAGGTTGATTCGTTTGGGCAACTAGTAAGCTTGTATTTCTAATCGTAGCATTAGACTATCTGCTTTCACCACATAACATTTAGCCCTATCAATGCTTCTATAGATTTTTGCTCTGTTCTCCACTGATAATAGGTGCTTGAAAACAGATCTAAGTTTGTCCTTAGAGTATAGCGTGCTTTAAGAAGTACAGAGTTAATGGGGTGTTCTCTCTCGTTTTCAAATAGGCTTAGGCCAGATCTTAGTGCGAGCCAGATTTTGAAACTTTTCTTTGTTCGAGCGAGCAGGCCCGCCACTCCAAGTGGGCCTGCGACAAACTCGCCGGAGCCATATAATGCTTGCGTGCCACCAATAATGTATGCAGTGATAAGCTTTGACCCTAAATGAGCCCCTTTACCGCCTAAGATTTCTCCACCCATACCCGAATGAAACATTCTTAGGGAGCTTGGCATCCATGCCAGCTTTGCCCCCCATGCTAGACCTCCATCGAGGTTACTATGGGCGCGGAGGTTTTTGACCGATAATACTGTGAGATTTTGTAAAGATACCGAAGCTTGGGTGTTCTGGTTTCTACGAGTTCTAACTGTAACATCTAGGACCTCGACCTCGCTATTCTCTTGGACGCCGATATCAGAATCGATAAGGCGGTGAGCCCCTGGGCTAAAGCGTATGTCGGTGATGGTACGTCTGTCTTTATGGGCTTCCTCGGTGTTGTATATGCCTGCTGAAAGGCTTAAGAGCCAAGGTCCATGACTTTCGATGGGTCCTGCATCACTAGGTCGAATATTTGGTGTCTTAATGCTTTCACTGCTCTGCGCGATGACCCCTAATAGCCGGTTCTCGAGGCTGGTCTTGTGTCGTTCAGGAACTTTGTTTTTAAACTGAATGTAACGCAAATATGAGTGTTGAGCCGCAGCAAGTTGACCATCGTTAGTGGCTATTCCCTCGGGACTAGGCTGGTCAATGGTGGCTACAAAACTTTGATAGGAGTGTTGTTGGTCGGAGGTAAGAAGGTCTAAATAGTTTTTAGCTCCATTTCGGCTCGAAGGATAGAACCGGTAGCTACCAATAGCTCCGTGTCGTTTTAGTTTTTTAAGCGTTTCTCCGGGAATTGTGTGAAGCGAGAACCCTTCAG
>JANQHA010000605.1 GCA_028282865.1 Oligoflexales bacterium | reverse complement strand
AAATCTCCATTGTCTTTCAAAACTGCCGCAAAAATTGCAAACCGTTTAGCAATTCCTCCTGAGGAACGTGATAAGTTGTTTCAAGCTGTATCAGAGCAGAATAAAAGTGCTAAGTCTGGATCGAAACAATCTCGAACTATCAAAAAAAAATACCGGCAATTACAGTTAAATCACTTTCAAATCCTTTCTGAGTGGTATTATTACGCAATTCTAGGGCTATCCTATTTTACCGATGCGAAATTTGACGCAAACTGGGTTTCTAAGCGCCTCGGGATTACCCGGCTGCAAGCTGACAGGGCATTAGATAAGCTGTTGAATTTTGGTTTGATTAAACGACGTAACAAAACTGGTTTTTACCAGGTTGATGGTTCTTTGACTACGACTAGGGACATAAGCTCATCTGCTATTAGAAAATATCATAGAGCTAACCTCCTTAAGGCCGAAGAATCTTTAGAACAGATAGCAATTGATGAAAGGTATCTTAGCTCTATCACTATTCCAGTGAATGAGAATGAGTATGAAGAGGTGAAGCGTGAGATTATAAAATTCAGAAGGAGGCTTATTGCGAAGTACAGTAAACCAAAAAAGGTTGGCAGAGTTTATACGTTAGCATTGCAATTTTTCCCCATTGATTTTGGGGAAGCTCGGGAGAAAGGGAAAATTACATGATTTTGTTAATTAGAAAAAACTTTAGGACAATAGTTTCGATTGTCGGCGTTCAAATATTTCTCGGTTATATTGTGAGCCATGCTAATGAGGTGGATAACGGAGGAAATATCATTGCTATGGAGTTTAACAGAATAGCTAGAGAAGTGCATTATGTGCTAAAAAGTGTCAGCGTAAGAGGAAAAATTCTAACTGAGTCACAGCTTGCTAAATATAAGAATGCTCTTAAAGTACCCGTTGAAGTCCGAAAAGGGCCAGTATACGATATTCATAATCGCAAGGTCGATGCTAAGCTTGCTTATGATCGTGATGGGAAACCCTTAACCTATGTTCTTGATCAGGAAGTATGGGAAAAATACATCGCAAAACACCCACTCACTCACCAATTCGTTTTTCATGAAATGTTGCGCTTTATCCTATTGAAGTCGAAATACTATCAGGCCGAAAATAGCTATGAGATCTCATCTAAAATTCGCTACGGAGAAGCAGGAGCCGTACTTAGCCGCTTTAATAGAAATCCTCAAAATACTATTTATACGAAACCTGATATTACTCTAGCACGACTTAAGTCTCAAGAATGTCGACTGGAGTCGAAGTATGGTGTGTTGAACAAAATTCTTCTTACTTACTGGGTTAAGAAAGATAAGGTTATTGACATCGAATCTGTAAAAGTATCATTTGATAGCCAGTTTGATAGCTACGATAATTTTGGCGAAGGGCCACAGCTTAAAACTTATAGGAAGCCAAAATCTGGAAAAGTGTGGGAGGATGTCATTTCCGGCTTCATACCGGAGGACGACTATGGCAAGTCAAAGCTCGATCTACGAATTGGTGGCACGGCTGAAATTCATATGACCATGCAATCAGATGACGACGGCGTAGGCATTTTAGTCAACTTTGTTAGCGACGGGCCTCGGTTAGTTGGGTTTCATCGCTGTGATGGCTTAGAAATCTGAAATCCACTTGAATTATGCAAATCGTTGAGGCTTTTAGACTTGAAAGTTGGCATTGTAGGTTATGCTAGCTCGTAGGTCAGCATAAGTATCCAATATCTATATGAAATATTTATACCCGTTGAATATATCTGTATTGAAATGTTATAGAATTCGACTTTCTTATCTAAGTTTTTAAAACAAGTAAGAAAATTCTAAATGATTTACCTTCTAAAAAATAAAGTAGCTTTTGTTTCTATTACTTTGGTTTCGTATGTTTTTTTTCCATTAGTGGCAAATGGAAGTAGTTCCGAAGATCAAAAATGGGCCCGAAAACACCGTTTAGTTTCTCCTAACTCTAAGTTGGGTAGGGCTTTTGATGATTATTATAGAGCCATTGTTTTAGAAACAGACCCCGAAGCGAAAGCTCATGGGATAGATCACACCGATTTTTATCTTTTGGCTGATGAAATACCCACAGCATTTTACGAATTTAAGAAGAGTAAGCTACTTGGGAAGGTGGTCGAAAAGCATATTATAGCGATGAGCATTGGTGAACTACGAGACTATAAGTACGAAGAAGATTTGAGGTGGAAGCTTGGTCACGAGTGGGTTCACCGAATGGTTTTTCATACCGCTAGGCAAAACTCGAAGACAGAAGAAGCTCTTGCCGACATCGCGCCATTCGAAGCGTTAGCAAAAAAAGGTTACAGCCCAAATCGAGCATTAGAATATGTACGGTCTATGTTTGGTGATTCAAGACAGAAGGATAGCCGAGGTAATATTTTAGGGGATTGGATTTTAGATGATCATCCTTTGGACCACCACCGGATAAAGTTAATGAGTCAGCAGGTAGGGAGACTGTCATTTGAGTATGGAGGCTTTGATGATAGAAGGCCAACGGAATTACCAAAATTTATTAAAGACCTTCTACAAACTAAACGTCATGAGATATATGTTTCTTACATAGATAAGTTTTTGCCCCCAGATAAGTGGGCAAAGATGAATTCCGATGAAAGGATTAAAGAGCTAAAAGCTTTCCTATCACAAGATCATGAGAAAATAGATCGTTGGAACTACTACGACCTATCAAAACTTGTTCGGGAATTTATGGATGACGCTAAACAATCATCTCGACCAGAGCAAGAACGAAGAAAGATATTAAATTTTGTCCGCAATGACCTGATACCTAAAATCGGCGAGTCAACTTACAGCTACCCTGGTGCTATTTTTTATGCGATAAGATCTAGCAAGATTTTGGATAATAAGACTGCAGAGACTTTTTTATATGGGCCTGAGCTATTCGCCCTTATACCTCTTGTTAATAAATTTATCGAAGCCAAAGACGCCAGTAGTGCAGAAGATCTGGCCAATGAAATCGGTGTTTTTGTTGAAGAGATGAATATTTCGAGGGGGCTCGCGGAGCTTATTTGGTCTGAAGACTTGTTGCCTAATTTTGAATTTCCCGAAATCGAAGATTATGAAACTTTACTTCAAGCAGTTAGGCAGAGGAAGGTAGACTTACCATCGGTTGCATGGAATGACCATGTAGACTGGGCACTGGGCGATGAGAGTGGTATTATCTGCGACGTACTTATGACTTTAGGTGTTCAGGATCAGCGCTTGCGGCTTCATACTTATTATGAAGGTATTGCTGAGGGAGCCATTGTGCTATCGCAAGGACCCCACTCTATTTCGCACCACTCTGGTGAGCTTGTGATCAATAGCCAGGGTCAAGTAGAAGATATTTTGGATTTAGACGGAGAGCATACTCTAGCGAGAAGGCCGAAGTTGAAGTCTGACGCTGAGAGTCAGGAAGGCTACGATCAGCAAATCGACATATTTGGATACCAGGGCCAACTAAGAGATTATATGATCGCAGTACTTGACGGTGAGATGACTTATGATGAGTTGCAGAATGAAGCGTCCGTAGGTAAGTTCGCGGCTGTTTCAGATCTTTATTTGGCAGCTATGTTTAAGAAAAAGAGCGATGGTGCATCATTTTTTTCGAGTCATGATATTTTTTATAAAAATCCATACTTATATGCCTTAGCTTACCATGATACTTTGCAGAGTTTATACGTTTATACCGATATGACTTCATCGTTTTTACTACCGCTACCTATAGAAAATGAGCTTGTTGGTATGTTTGAGCCGATTATTTCTGACCCTGAAAAGAAACATTTGACTCCGTTTTTAAAGGATTTTTTCACCAGAAGCCGTAAACCTGAAACCTCTAATAAAGACTGGAACTCAGTGCCAGTCAATTTTAGTGTCGGATATACGTCTTCAGCTTCATCCGAAGAGCACACTGGCAGTATTCAAAGTACTATACAGAGCCTTGAACAAGATACGGAACCTAGCGATTATCCGCAAAGTCCGCTTTTTAATTTTTTATTTGAGCACGGTGAAAAATTTCTAAGTCTTAGTGAGTTGTACACAGTTGCCAATGAGTGGAGCTTGTTTCGGCGAAATAATGCTAGGTCAGAAGCTGCAATAGATTTTTTCCGTAAGAAGCACAAGTATGAAAAGCCTGTAAATCAAAAGGAAGTCTTGGCGCTATTGCAGTCTTTTTATAGCAAGCGTCGCTTTAAGCGCCATTACAGAGATCTAGCTATGAAGGAGCTCTATGATTGGATGAGAGCTAGAGGTAGCTCCCGTCCTTTAAGCGTTAGTTTTATTTTGAAAGTTATCGACGTCATTGGCGCTTCCTCTTTGAAACATTACCCATCATTAGTAGCAAAATTTCGTGCTATAGCTGGTAGGATAAAGAAATATCCTAAGACTTTGAAGAAATTGATTCCACTATGGAGAAGCTTTCATGACGCTGAGTTGTTTCCTTACGATGGGGTTGCTGAAGGTAAAGTGATATCGGCTATTCTAGATTGCATTAGAGAGACTAGAGACCCAAATGAGAAAATTGTAACACTTATTGATTTGCTTTCGACTAAGCAGCCTATCAGTCATCCAAAAGCAAGAAGAAAAATCATAGTAGGATTAGCAGAAGCGGTTTTTGAGGTTAACGGTGTTGATGATGACAGTGAAGATTATTTTGATAACGCTCGAAATCAAATAGGGCAGTGGATCGAAAAAGTTCATATGACTGTTGCTGTTGATATGGTTGAAACACTAGCAGATAAGTTGCAAGCCCAAGCTAGACTTTCCGAGTATCTGCGAAAAGCAACCATAGACCCTTATGCGAAGCCGGAGAATTCTAAGAAATTACAAGACGGTTCTATTCTAGGGGAGTGGCTGTTACTTCAGCTAGAAAAACGACCCCAGGAACGGAAAGAACTTATTCGCTTTTTGGCGTCACCAGCGAGCGTTGAAGACTGTCAGAGGTTTGGGGATGTTATTAGACCTTACTTGACAACGAAAAGTGATCATATGACTGGTGGAGAGGTGCCATATACTGAATACGACCTGCAGTCACTCTCTCGCTCGCAATATAATAATTTTTGGGCTTTTGACCTACAAGTTCGGGTCTCGTTGCTTGATAATTTTTTATTTCCCGAAGACAATCACACCGAACGAGATGAGCAAATTAATTTAGATAAAGAAATGTTGGAGTTTGCAGTGGACTTAACCTTTCCTGAGACTTCGGCATATTATCAAGAAGCTCGTGACTTCTGGTACGCATACCTCCCAGGTCTTGAAGATACCCAAAGAGGGTTGTTTGTAGCAGCTCTACTGGGTGGAACACGAAGAACTCAGGAGCTTGAGGTTGACTCTCGGTTACTGGTGGGAATGCAGCTAGCAAGTGTTTTGGATACGATGGGTCCATTTGAAAATAAACTAGGACAAAAAATTCATAGCCACTCTAGCACTCCAAAAGATATCCGAGATGGAATGAGTAAAACTAAAACTCTCGCTAACCCTCCATCGGTCAGTGAGAGGCATAAGATGATTGACGAGATTTTACCTAGAGAGGTCAAGGATAGGATTATCCATAGGGGAGCACTACAAGGATCTGGCTCGTTTTATATCGTCCTAGATGTGACTATGAAAGACGACAGTGAGTACGTGCTTAAAGTTTTACGGCCTTATAGCTCCAAGAAGGCTGCAACTGGATTTAAGCGGTTAAAGATTATGACAGATAATCTCAAGCCCAGTATTACTCATAATACTTATGAGACACTTCACGAAGTTATCGACCACTCTTGGCAGCTATCGCTAAACGAAGTCGACAATCAAAACTCTCCAGAGCTACATCGACACTTAGAAGATTTATACGGCTTTCATATCGAGAACCTAGATTTAAACCGGACTTTGATCTCTAGAGTAGTGAAAGTCATTGATCATGGTAATGGCTGGGCGTTATTAGAAAAGGCTCCTGGCGTCGATTATGTAAGCCTTACTGATACCCAGCAAAAAGAGTATGCTGGTGAGCTTAGTTTTTTACTACTGAGAAACGTTTTAGCCGGCGGTATGATTGCTACAGACAGGCATGGTGGCCAGTTTCGGGTGCACGAAAACGGCTTTAATCACTTTGATCCAGGTGGAATCTCTCTTGCTGAGCCTACTAGCGAAGAGCGAAGTACTGTGGGAGAGGCCATCTTTAGTATTGTCGAAGCTGTTAGCGATTCTTCTACCGACAGTTTGCCTGATACCTCTTCAATAATCGCGGATCATATGCAGACCTTGAGAGAGCAAGGTCGACCCTCGCCTTACCTAAACTCGGTTCAGATGGCTTTGCTAGCTGGACAAGATTATTTGAGGCACCTTACGATATCCGACTTTAAAGATATCGTTACTTCACTGATCCAATCTGGTGAGGTTCACCCTGAGATTCAAGAAGGTTTTACTAGAGGTTTTATGGGAGCTTCTGTCCTAAGCCAGGCCAAGGTAACTGGCATCTTTAGTGATTCCCTTACGTCAGGTAGTGTGTGCTATAGAGCGTTTCGTAATTAATATTAATAAAAATTTATCCCAGTGATCGGGTGTTGGTATAAGCAAAATTTATCAATGTTTAAAACTGGTTTAAGCCTGGGGTAGCTGGTAAATTCCCTATATCAAGCTTCATTCCTCATCTGGAACCATAGTTTCAGAGTTTTCAAGTCCTGTAATGTCAACTTTGACTCCTGCCTCTTGGTAAGTATGAATCTTTTTTAATAAATATCGGAGTGCTGGAAGCGTCTGTACTTTTCCAGACCGATATAACTTCCCAGCTGGGGTGTCGCTTTTTTCCAAGAAATTTCTAACGTCATCTGAAAGAAAAATCTTGAAGTCATAATGATAGTTCATTGTTTTATCCAATGAATAACGTTTTCCGAATTTTAACCCTTCTAAACCTAATTCAACTCTAGCTATTTTTTTGTCTTTGATCATTTCAAGGCTAGGAAGCGTCTCAATCCAGCCAAACTCCCGAATTTCATGAACATCAGAGAAAAAATACTTATTTTTTGAAGACGACTTTATGTCAGTTTTTAAGATTTTTTCGGCGGATAGGTCTTTATTGCGGTCACGCATGTACGCGAGTTTAGTAATCATTGAGGTATATAAAGGGCCTGAAACTCCCTCTGCTTTTTTAACACTCGACCCCTTTTTCGTTATGTAGCTCACAAACTTATGGAACTCTTCAGTCCGGAAACCAGTATTTTTAGTTAATTTAGGCGCGACATATAGCGGTTTATGCTCATTACTATCTAAAAAATAGTCGAAAGCATGAGCGAAGCCTGCGAATACAATGTATAAGGTTTTCGGATCATTTTTTTTAAAAAACTTCCTTGTATTAGATAGCATTGCTTCATCTCTCGAGCTTCGCTTGAAAACTGTCTCTAATTGTTTTCCAAATTCGAAATTTCCTTTAAAGCTGGCGATCGAATTTGTGCTTTCAAGATAAATCTTTAGGCCATCTGGAAGAAGAATACTGTTTTTTCCAGAAAGAACCTCGTTGATGTGCTGACTCTTAAGGCCCCATGGAGTACTATTGGCGAATGCGGCAAATGGGGTTGGATAATTTTTTTGTTGCGATAGATTGTTTTTTTGTTGCGATGTTAAGGTACTTTTTTTACCGCCGCAGCTGAATGAAGCAAGGCTAAGCAACATAACAGTGATAATTTGTAATTTCATTTTTATCAGTCCCATTTTGGAGTCACCATTCTAATTCCTAATTCTTTAGATGCAATTTAGAGTCAAAAAAAAGCTTATTTATATTATGTATTTAAAGTGCTTTGAGCTGTTTAATGTTTTGACAATTGGCTGGAATGCTGCAATTTAGCAAGCCGGAAAGTATACTCAGAGATGGGCTTACGGGTATAAGTCGTTTAAAAATTATCGATTGAAGCTTTTAAATGATTGCTGGTGAAGGGCTACAGAAGATTTATCACCTTTATGAGAGGGGGCTAGAGAGCCGAGCCGTATTGGGTCTTCTCAATTTAGAGTGGCAAAAAGTTTAAGCAGTCTTATTCATCAATTCCTCTACATTCTCTAAAAACATAATAAAGACGGAGTGTTGAACTCCTTTTATCTAAACTTGTTCATTAAACATCACTTTAGTGAACAAAAAAGGAGTTCAACATGACTACGGATAGTCTAGATAGGGTTTTACTACTTCCAGAGTTAAAATTGGAGAAGAAATTTGCGATGGGCAAATGGGGGATTGGAGTGGTCGTTTCAAAGACCTCTAGCTTTGAGGTTTGTCCTAAATGCGGCACTAAATCGAGTCGCGTATATGACCGCAGGCGGATCAAGGTAAAAGATGAACCGATAAGAAACAAAGCTGTTCATCTGTATATTATTAAGAGGCGTTTTTACTGTAAACCTTGTTTCAAACCCTTTACCGAGCCAGTTAAAGGTATTGGTAAGTACAAGCGCATGAGTGAGAGGTTTAAACGAGGGGTTAGCTGGGCATGTGAAAAGTTTGTTAACTTGAAAGAGGTCCAAAAATATTACCGCTGCTCTGCAGGAACTGTCTATAAGACTTATTATGATAACCTTGAATTAAAAAGAAGAAAGCACACCTATCCATTTCCAGAAAAGATAGGAATTGATGAGCACTCCATCAGAAAGCCAAAGTACGCTGATGTCGAGTTTGCTACTATTATAGTAGATCATAATCGTCACAGAGTATTTTGACTTGGTAGATGGTAGGGATTTTTCTAGTTTAAAAAGTGCTTTGGATAGTACCCCCGGTAGAGAGCGGGTAAAATTTGTCTCTATGGACATGAGTGAGACGTACAGATCTTTTGTCAGGTCTCACTTTCCCAACGCAAAGATTGTCTCTGATCATTTTCATGTTATCCGGCTGTTTAATAAGCTCATCAACTACTACCGAAAGAAGCTAACTGGTGATGATCGTAAAAACCCTATCAGGAAACTTCTTGTAAGAAACTCGAGGACTCTCAAACCTTACGAGAGGTCAGCTCTTATGCAGTGGCTAAATGAGAACCAAGACATGAAAGAAATCTACTCTTACAAAGAGGCTATGAGTCGTATTTTTAGGATGAAAGGATTAAAGCGAGCAAGGCTCGCATTAATCTCCTTATGCGATCGCATGGGACGCTCAAAACTCAAGCTAGTCTCAACACTACGGAAGACACTTCTTAGGTGGCAAACGGAGATTTTGAATTTCCACCTAGCTAGGATTAGCAACGCTAGGACAGAGGGTTTCAATAGGAAAGCAAAGCTTACGCAGAGAAGGGCCTACGGGTATAAGTCGTTTAAAAATTATCGATTGAAGCTTTTAAATGATTGCTGGTGAAGGGCTACAGAAGATTTACCACCTTTGTGAGAGGAGAGCCCCATTGTGTGAGGAGAGCCAGGGGTCTCCTCACTTCATAGTGGGTAAATGTTTAACCACCAAAAACCATTAGAAAAACTCCTTTTCGTTTCGTAAATTAATAACGTCTGAATTTTATTGA
>JANQHA010000599.1 GCA_028282865.1 Oligoflexales bacterium | reverse complement strand
TAGAGACCGAGTTAGGCAAAGGAACGACGTTTAAGGTAGCGTTGCCGCTTACCATGGCGATTGTTGATGCAGTTATTGTTGAAGCTGGTTCTTACAAGTATGCAATTCCGCTAGCTCATGTGCATGAGTCGATTAAACCTCGAGAAGAGCAAATGAGAAAAAGTGACCGATTGGGAGATATCTTACTACTAAGGGAAGAAAATATTCCGATGTACACACTTTCTCAGATTTCACCCGCTATTCCAGCAGAGGATTCGCGCCATGATGCTGAAGATGAAGTGGCGCTTATTATTAGAAGCGAAGCAACGACCTTCGCCCTGCGAGTCGACAATGTTGTGAACAAGCAGCAGATTGTCGTCAAAGCGATCGGAAAAGAGATTCAGCATTTAAATGATTTCGGCGGCAGCACTATCCTTGGAGATGGCAAGCCGGCTCTTATTTTAGAGGTTACTCACTTAGTCAAACGTTTAACAAATAAGGCACAGGCCGTTAAAGCATTACCTAAGAAACCGGAGGTGAAAGCAGCATGAGTGATGAATTAAACCAAAAAGTCACAGCAGGTGACTCAGAACGAAACATGGCCTTTAAGGTTGGTGATGAGCAGTATGCAATTCCGCTCCTCACAGTTCGGGAGGTTATCGCTATCCCGGAGGTGACGCCAGTTCCTTTTACCCCTAAGCATTTCTTAGGCATTATGAATATTCGTGGCCAAGTTATCTCGGTGGTCGACTTGAGGATTAAGCTAGGTGTTCCTGATAAAAGGAATTCTGAAACATCGGTTATTATCCTTGACCACGAAGATATCACTGTTGGGGTTGTTGTAGACTCAATTGACCGAGTATTAGTTGTATCTTCCGAAGATCGGATACCAACTCCTGAAATCGAATCTAAAGTTAACAATAAATACATCGAAGGCGTTTTCCGGGTCGAAGATAAGTTAGTTCTACTAATTGATATTCTGAGCTTACTAGACTCAAAAGATTTACAGACGATTCGAAGTCAAAGAAAAGCAGCGTAGGTAGCTAATAAAGTAGTTATAAGGGTGTGGATACATGGGTGCTCCAAAGATAGATACTTCTGGAATGTCAGATGATGAGGTGGTTGATTTAATAGGTGAAAAAGTCTCAGCTATTACTGGAAATCACAATGATGAAAAACAGAAAGTTATTATCTCAAGTCGGCTTCAGAAGTATATGCGCGAAAAGAAAATGAATTCTTTTCAAGAGTACTATAGCTACTTTCTCCAAAACGAGAAAGCAGAGCTTCCCAGTCTTGTAGGTCTTTTGACCACGCACCATACTTTCTTTTTTCGTGAGTTTGTTCATTTTGAATACCTTAAAAAAGAGCTTCCTGCGATTGTTGCTCAAGCGAAAAAAGAAGGAAGGCGTACGCTTCGAATCTGGAGTGCAGCCTGTAGCTATGGGCATGAAGTCTATACTCTTGCGATGTTTTTCTCTGCTCACTTACCTAGTATTGATCCAAGCTTTGACTTTGAAATACTTGGGACCGATATAGATGAAAGCTCGGTGGCTAGAGCTAAGAATGGTGTGTTTAAGTGGGTTGAGTTACAGAAGTCTCCTACTCTGTACCTTGCTGATCATTGGGCTAAAGGTACAGGAGACATATCTGAATTTGTTAAAGCAAAGAAGAGTCTCAGGAACCATTGTGAGTTTAAACCACTAAACTTGTTTAAAATTGGCAGTGATATTCCGCGAAATCACTATGATTTTATTTTTTGTAGGAATGTTTTTATCTACTTTAAGCCGGCAGATATCGAAATGATAGCCGGACAAATGATGGATAGATTGACCCCTAGCGGTAAGCTGGTCTTAGGGGTTTCGGAGAGCCTTAGTAACGTTAGTGTCAACGCTAAAAATATTGGTTTTTCTATTTATGCGAGAAATGACGCGCCAGAGCTGGCTAAACCGCAGGATGTTAGTTCATCGAGCGATAATGTGGTGTCAATCGCCGGTGCAGATAAACCAAGTGCTAGTGCAGCGCCAGTGGTGGCAAAAGAAGCTCGACAAGGTCCGTTAAGGGTGTTGATTGTAGATGACTCGAAGACTGTTCAGGTTGTATTGAAAAAGATGTTTACTGAGGAGTATGGGTTCACTGTAGCTGGGGTTGCTGAAAATGGTATTGAAGCTGCTAAGCTTGCATCTGAAATAGAATTTGACGTAATGACGCTAGATATCCATATGCCAGAGATGAACGGCGTTGAATATATGGAAAAGCATTATGGAAAAGACCATCCACCCGTTGTTATGGTTACGTCGGTTGCGCGGGAAGATGGAGAGTTGGCTATTAAATGCTTTGAACATGGTGCATTTGATTACGTGCAGAAGCCCAACCTGCAGAACTTTAATGATGTCGCTGATGAACTTAGAGTTAAACTTAACTGTGCTTACGAAATGTTTCGAAATAAAGACCAAGTCCATCGGGACTTAAATAAACAGTTTTCTCGTCAATCTCTGGTGGATGATCCAGACAGCAAGCTACAGCTGGTCATCAGTGGGGTATCTGGAATTGATAAGATACGACATATTTTGGAAAATGTTGATAAACCATGTCCTCCAGTTTTAATTGCTTTTGAGGGCCCCGAATCTTTAAAGGACTCGTTGAAGTCTAAGTTATCCAGCGCTGGCAAGATAAGAGACGCTGATGAAGATGAGGTATGTGCGAATAGGTTTTATATATGTTCAGTTGATGAACTGGAAAAATACTTCCCTGTGTTGGGAAAAAGAGAAATAGTCCAGATGGTCTTAGGTGATATTTCAAAAAAGAGCATCGGACGCCTATCACGGTGGAACATCGTCGGTTCGGTTGTCGAGGATTTAAATATGGAGCTTTCAGACCATTATAAGTCGCTTGCGTCTAAAGCTGATCAGGTTGTTCCGTATACGAGCTTTGCTTATGAAGTGATAAAAGTTTTCCTGAGTAAGGGGAAGTAAATTGGTCATCGACAAGATATCAAAAAATCACCTATCTGGTGAAGCTCATTTTGCACTTAATGGCTTCGAGGATATATTTATTGCGGTTGTTAATGCTGACGGTAAATCTTCGGACTACCATCTTTATCCAGCTTCGGCCAATATTCAGATTGCTGATGAATTGAAGAAATCCTTTCCTAAATTCCCAGGTATGAGTCATGATGAGAAAGGAAAGCTTACCGTAAAGTATGTGGCTCCTAAGCCCTTTGAAAGTGAGATAAAAAGATTTTTTTTGAATAATGGTATTATTGCTCGAGGTAGGACCAACGATGATG
>JANQHA010000514.1 GCA_028282865.1 Oligoflexales bacterium | reverse complement strand
GTTGCTACCCGCTCTAAATGGAGAAGTCGTTGCACCGGTTATCTGTATCAAAAGTATTACTATATAAAATTTTAATTGTTCTAGCTGTTTTTTCAGTCGTGCGAGTTGCTTTATACCTAACATACCGAAATACGCTATTTTCTGATTTGCCTATGAGTCAGCATTGGATTGACTTCTTGGTGGGCATAAGATTTGATGCTTCAGCTGCGCTAACTTTTTTGTGTTTACCGATTTTAATGATGATTTTACCCTTTCGTTTTGCTGCATCGAAGCTGTGGTATCGGCCGTGGTCATGGGTATTTTTTATTTTTAGTATTTTAATGTTAGTGTTTCTGATTGGAGACTTGCTTTACTTTGGGCAAGTGAATCGACATGTTGCTGATGAGCTGTTGTTACTCAAAGAAGATGCTGCTTTTTTAGTGGATTTAGCTCTTGGTCCTCACCTTGATGCTGTTCTTCTAGTTTTTATTGTCGCTATGTTGGGTGCATATGGTTGGTACCTAGCGTTTCATAAAAATCGCTCGCTAAATAAATGCTCTTGGCTACAATTTTTTATGATCATCTTAACGACCGGATTACTCATTCGCGGTAGTGTTTCTCTAAAGCCTATCAACATCATCGATGCTTTTATCTCGGAGAAGTCTGCAGAAGGGCAGTTGATTCTAAATGGAGTGTTTTCTGCGTGGCATGCTTCGCGCAACAGCCAAAAAGTTGAATACACTAAGTTTGCCGATGATAAGTTGCGACTCCCCTTAGCTAATCTCGGTATCGATATAGATGCAAAGCATCCCTTTTCTCGCAAAGCCGTCGCTAAATATCCATCCGAAAGGCCTAATATAGTGATTATTTTGCTCGAGAGTTGGTCGTCTTTTTATGTCGATTCCTTTGGAAAAAATTCAGAGTTTGGTTCAACTTCTTTTTTTGATCAACTCGCGAGTCAATCACTTAAATTTGAGAACTTCTATGCTAATGGCACCAGAAGTATTGAAGCGATTCAATCTATTTTGACTTCGTTTCCCTCTCTTAAAGGTATTCCAACTCTAGGTTTAGGCTTTGAACTGTTATCGGTTTCTAAGTTAGGTGGGATAGCGAAAAGTCAAGGGTACGAAACGATGTTTGCGCAAAGCTCCCCACGAAGGTCTTTTAGGCTGGATGCCGCTGCTAAAGCACTAGGGTTTCAGTACTACTACGGGATGGAAGATTACCCTATGTTGTTGGACTATGGCGATCAGCCCAAACCGCGGTTTGGTTATGATTATGAAACATACATGTTTTCTCTGCAAAAAATAAATGAGTATAGAAAACCATTTTTATCTTTTATTTTTACCGGGACCACACACACTCCTTTCATTAACCCACCTCATGGCCGCAGTAGTGAGGATCATCATGTCGACAACGAATCTGGATTTTTAAATACACTGCATTACGCCGACTGGAGCTTGCGAGAGTTTATGGCTGCAGCAAAAAAACAACCGTGGTTTGACAACACTATATTCATTTTGACAGCTGACCATACTTATACCCCTTATAGACATTTTTCTTTCCTTGAGCGTTATCAAGTTCCCTTGCTAGTTTATGGTCCTAAGTTTTTTACTCCAGAAACGAGGACCAGGTATAGCTCTCACCTCGATATTTTCCCCACTGTGGTCGAGTTAATCGGTGCCGACCAGAGTTTTTCTAGTGTTGGAGGTTCGCTACTGCAGGAAGACGGCGAGTCGGTCGTGCTTATTTCCGGAAGGTTTGGTAACCCTGCCGCTATTTCTTCGAAGGCTTGGCTGCAGCATACCGGGACTAAGCGGCTCGAAGAGCAGACCTACAACTCCCAGTGTATGGAGGCTTGCTTAGACGAAATGGAGCTGCAGCTTTTAGGTGTAAATCAGTTGCTTTACGAAACATTGAGACAAAATAAGTGGCTTAAGTGATTAATAATTAATCATAGGTGGAGGAAACGGTCAGGACCCTGTGGATAATGCCGTAGTTTTCCACAAAAGCTTGTGGATAATATCGCCTCTATGACGTTGATCGCTAATAATAAGCCGGAATAATTAGGCAAAAAAATTTATACACCTCCTGTGTATAACTTGTGGGTAAAGTGAATAGTAGGTGCTTATAAAGACTGCTTGGCTTTTTCAACGAGTAGATTAAAGCCCTTTTGGTCAGTCATAGCTAAGTCAGAAAGGACACTGCGATCTATGTCAATTTGACTCTTTTTAAGCCCATGAATGAACTGAGAATATTTGATGCCAGCAGCTCGGCAAGCTGCGTTTATTCTAACGATCCAAAGGCTACGAAACTCGCGTTTTTTGACCCGACGGTCGCGATATGCATAGCTTAGGCTTCTTCTAACCACGTGAATGGCTGTCTTAAATCTTGTACTTCTCGACCCTCTAAAGCCTCTAGCTAACTTAAGAATTTTCTTCCTTCGACGTCGAGCTTTAAAGCCTCTTTTTACGCGTGCCATACTCTAAATTCCTTAAAATTACCCGTTTGGTAAGCAGCGGGTGACTAAACTACGGTCACAAGGGAGTACGTAGCCTGTTTTCTTTAACTTATTTTTCCGAGCTCTTTTTTTCTTGGTTAAGATATGCTGCTTATTAGCCCGAGTACGCTTAATTTTACCCGAAGAAATAACCGTAAATCGCTTGGCTGCAGCTCTTTTGGTTTTTAATTTTGGCATGTGCGCCACTCCTAAAACTAGAAACAACTCTTGTAGCACTTCCACCCAAGGCGTGCAATGCCTTTTGCTTGAACCGTTTGATTTTTAAAAGGCTCGGTTATTGGCCGATGATCAGAGCTATCCGAGATGATACTAATAAAGGCATTTGTGCTTTAATGGACTCGTCCCATACTTTTTTAGATACTAAAATCTGCCTGTTATTGATGGCTTTCCCTTTTATTTCTAGGGGTTTATCACCAATATGCTTCGTCAATGTTTTGGTGCTAGTCCCCTTGGAAAACCAGCGGCCCAGCAGGTGCTTATTAAACGCCTCAGCCGAAACATTGCTTGCTTGAAACAGTACTTCGCCATTCTCATCGACAATCATGTAGGTAGCGGTGGGGTTGATGGACCCGGTCACCTTAAGCAACACTCCGGAGTTCTCCAAATGGCCTATATCGGGGCTCTTTTTGATACTAAAATTTTGATCTGCCGGGGCTAGCAAATTTGCCAGAGAACTTGCTAATTTTACTTGAACACTGCCGTCTTGGTAGTATTCAGTGTCAAATGAATAGGTCGAACGAGCGACTTTTGAGCCGATGCTACTGGCAAACTCTTCAGAGGACTTATCTTTCATCCTGAGGTCTTTAGCGGCTGCTTGTATATAAGCGAGCCCTTCATTCCAGGCTTTTTTTTCTAATGTTTTAAAGGAGCTAACTGCTCCGTCTTCTGTTTTCTCTGGAGTTGCTACGCCATAAAACTGGACCGTAAGGTTTTCCCAGTTGAGTTTCATCCGGTCAACTTCTCGCACAGTCACCGTGCCCCATGCTGGTTGGACGCTGGTGATGAGAAGCAAACAAACACTGAAAAAATTGATAAATTTGGTTTTCATTGGGCTCATACCTCGCTAATAGAGACGACTAAATATATTTTATCCTGTATTTTGGCATTCAGGTGCTTTGTGCCAACATAATTACGTGATACAGGTTAAAATAATTATGAGGCTTTACTAATTACAATGAATATCGGCCTCTATTTGAAAATTCTATGATATAGATAGCTAACTGTCTACGGTTGATAGGCTATATAGGTAAATGAGGGAACGATGGATACTCAAGAATATTTATATTTAGCGCTTGGCTCCTTGGGAGTTGGATACGTTATTTTTTTGATTCTGCTTTATTTTTTACCCAGGAGGCTTAGGGCAGGGAATAAACTGCAAACAAAGCTTGTTATTAACGATGCCAAGAAGCAGGTCGAGAAGCTTAAAAGCGAGGAGTACGAAAGAACTAGTGAGAAGATCCAAGCTGCAAGTGAAGAATTAGAAGGTGCTTACGAAGACCGTGTCAGCGATTGTGCTGCCCGCGAAGCAGATATGGAGCAGCGTCAAGAGTACTTAGAGTACGAGCAGCATAGGGTTGAAAAGCGCGCCAAAGATTTGGACCAGGTTCGTGCTAGGCGTGACCGGGCTAAGCAGGCGCACGATAGCATCCTTGCTGAGCAAGAAAAGCTCAAGCAGACCCTTCAGACACAGCTGGTGTCTGTGGCACAAGTTCAGCCATCGGCGCTAGTTGAATCGATGAAGAGCGATTTGGTCCGAAAGCGGCAGCTTGACTGCACCAAGTATCTGAAATTTTTAGATGATGAACTAAGTTCAAGCTCTAAAAGAATGGCGAACCGGTTTCTTGCTACGACCCAGTCTCGCTATGCGCCCGAGTTCATTTGGCCAAAAGGGGTGAGCCATGTCGAGGTCAAGGACTCTTCGAAGGTCGAACTACTTGCTGCTGATCCTTGCAAGCTTATTGATGACCTTGTGGAACTTAGCGAAGGTGTCAACGTGACTTTAGACCAGTCCGGTGCGCAGCCTGTGGTTCGTTTGGGGGGTGGATTTGGTATTTACAAGGAAGCCGTCAAGCTTAGTTTAGAAGATTTGTTAAATCGCCATCCTAATACCTGGGCTAAGGTCGAATCGACTTATGCACATCACCGACGAAAGCTGGAGCAACAGGCCGAGACCATGGGTAAGCAGGCGCTCTATGAACTGCAGCTTGATGGGATTCATGTGGAAATTCTAAAGATGGTTGGTTCCTTAAACTGGCGAACTAGTTATCGACAAAACCAGTATTTCCATTCATTGGAAGTTGCTAAGTTAGCCGGAATTTTGGCGCAGGAACTCGGTGTTGACCCTGATCAAGCTAAAAGATGCGGCCTGCTTCATGACATTGGAAAATCTATCGACTACCGGATTGAAGGTAGTCACGCAGTTATTAGTGGTGACTATGCAGATCGTTACGGTGAGAATAAGGTGATTTGCGATACTGTTATGTCCCATCACGCTGACCTTATTGTTGAAACTCCGCTAGCCTATGTCCTCCAAGCTGCGGATACATTGTCTGGTGCTAGACCTGGTGCTCGGGTGAATCTTGAGGAAGGCTATCAGGATCGATTAAGCTCTATTGATGATGTGGTAAAGACTTTTCCAGGGATTGTAAAAGTTGAAATAATGAATGGGGCTAGAGAAGTTCATGTCGAGGTGAATCATAAGAAAGTCTCAGAGGATGATCTGCAGAGCTTGTCGTCGGCAATAGCAAAACAAGTCGAAGAGAATGTAGCATATCCTGGACAAATCAAAATTTTGGTGACTCGAAGGTTTGAGTCCGTGGCTGTGGCTTAAGGGATCAAGAGGTTAAACCGTTGAACTCATTTAATATTGCGCGCGATGATATAAATGAAATCAAGAAGAAAGTCGATTTTTATCTCAAGGTAAATCGGTTCGAAGCGGCAGAAAAGCTGCTGAAAACAACGCTTACTAACTATGGTGCTATCGCGAATTTACATAATTTATTGGGGCTGACTTTTCACAAACAATCTAGGTTTGCAGAAGCACTCGAGCAGTTTAATTCTGCACTAAAGGCGAATCCAAATTTTATCGAAGCTGCTTTGAATCTAACGATTACATTGTGTGATTTAGGTCGCTATGAAGAAGCCACTCAGCATTTTGAAGATTTAGGTAAACAGCTTGAACACGACGAAAAAGCACCTAAGCTCATACTAGGGCGATTAGCAAATCTGCATGTAAAAAGTGCCGAGCTATACCGCAGTAGCGGAATGTTAAGTCATGCGATCGCTGAGTATGAGAAATCTCTTGAGCTGTTTGCGGATATGAAAGAGGCTAGGCTGAATCTCGCAAAGCTTTACCTCGAAAGTTCCGAACCAGAAAAAGCTAGGAAGGAACTAGATATCCTATTAGCAAAGTATCCTGATCACGCACCAGCTCGCAATATCTTGGGTATTATTCATCATCACCAAGGACGAGATGACCTTGCTAAGGTTGAATGGCAAAAGGCCTCGCAAATCGATCCCAATAATTTAAGTTCTCGAGCCTATGCGAGCCTATCGGCTAATTGGTAATACTGAAATAATGTTTATTGATTTCAGTTAGTTACATTGAATATCAATTCAAGATTTAAGACCTCAAGCGCCCCTGCCGACAAAAACCTTTGGAGAGTCAATGTCTTATGGAAGATAGTAAAGATAAGTTTGATGCGTCTCCTTACGGAATCCTTGTGGTAGATGACCACCCACAGATTCGTAAGGCCGTCCGTCGTGTAGCCGAATCTATGGGCTTTACCAAGATCTACGAATCTTCTAATTGTTTGGATTCGTTGAAGCTGCTTAGAAGTAAGTCGATCGATATGGTCGTATTGGATTTATACCTTCCTGATAGTTCGGGTTTTGACGTGGTTGAGTCGATAAGAAACCGTGACGCAGACTTTGCTATTCCAATCATAGTTGTGAGTGGTGAAGCATCAAAAGAAGAGATTGTTAAAGCAGCCGATCTCGGTGCGAACGATTATTTGGTGAAGCCTTTTAAAGTATCTGAGCTAGAAAAGAAGATGTCAACTCTTCTGAAGTCATACTGTCAACCGTCTGATAAATTAAAGTACCAAAGGTTAGCCGAGCGGTTGTTTCACCAGCGAAAATATAGTGAAGCACTAGCGGCTATCGACGAGGGACTAAATGCTGATGAGAAAAATCAGCCCTTACGTCACTTAAAAGCTCTGACATTACATCGACAGGGTAAAAGTGAGCAAAGTATTACAATTCTTCGAGAAAATGCTGAGCTAAACTCGAACTATCACCGATCTTATGCCGTGCTTGCAAATATACTTATCAAGCTTAAAAAGAACGATGAAGCAATTGAGTATATGGCAAAGGAGCTAGAGCTTAACCCTCGCCAGCCAAAGCGCCAGACTCAGATCGCAGTATTATTGATGGAAAAAAACGAGGTGGAAGATGCGATGGTTCACCTTCGTGAAGCATTGAAAGAGAATGTTAAATATCGTCCTGCATTATTCGCCATGGCTCAGGCATACAAAATGCAGGACAATATGGATAAAGCGATATACTACTACAAGCGGATACGCCGTTATTTTCCAAGCAATACTGCGTCATTGGAAAAGATGGTTCAGGTATGTCTAGAAAACCAAGAAGTCCAAAAGGCCGAGTATTTATTAAAAGATGAGAAAAAAGCTAATAAGCAGAAAATTGATACCTATATTGTTATGGCAAGGCTGTATCTAAAAACTGACCAGAAAGAAAAGGTGTTTGAGATTATAGACGAAGGGTTGAGGCAGCATGTTGACCAAGTTGACTTACTGAAGCTAAAAGCTAAAGCCTACGCTCACTACGGGGAGCCTATTGAGGCGATTAAGATATACCGTGGTCTAATAAAAAGGGGCTCGGCACAGTCGCTGTTACCGTTATCGCGGCTTTACATTCAAATTGAAAAGTATGGTGACGCTATAAACTATCTCCATAAAAGCCTTAGCTTGGTAGAGGGGGGAGTGCAGGAGTCGTTACACCTGCTAAACATCTGTTATGAGAATACTCGGCAAAATGGCAAGGCTTACTTTCTCAGCCGGTATTTGAAGCAGACATCGAAATATGCCCAATATGGGGAAAAAAGCGAAAAAGATAACTCTAACCAGCTAAAAAAACGAAGGGTTTCTCATACAAAGAGTGTTGCGTAGTTAGATTTCGATCTGATATAAACTCTTCGTGATGGATGAAGATCAATACTTAAATCATATGTTGTGGCAAAAAGACCGAGGTCTTTTTTGGCCAGCGACCGCATTGGACCGAGGACCTCATAATTTGCCAGACGGTGATTATGCGGCTAATAGTTCTAGTGACTCTCGATGCAAAGTTATATTCGGAGATTTTGAAAATCGACTAGATGAGAATACCTTAACCGTCGTTGATAAGATGGCAAAATCGATCGGTCTTGACACTCGTGATTATCAAATAGTTAAAGACCCTAAGACGGTGCCAAAAAGCCCTTGCTTTTTGGTTGTGTTGTCCTCAAAAAAAACTATATCTCACTCCTGGGGCAAGTGGTTTCACTTCAGCCGTGATATACGGGCCGTTTATACTCACCACCCCATTCATTTCCACGAGCAACCTTCTCTTAAGGTTAAGGTATGGGAGCATCTACAACATTTAAAATTTCTATTGGGTCAGGTTTCATGAATTTTATTAAGAACTCTTTGCTTGTTATTTTAATTTCGATGATTACCTCTACACTTTTGGCAGAGCCAAATCGTTCTGGTGTATGGCTGCGGGTAGAAGTCGGTATAGTTGGATCGGCATCTGATGACATTTTGAAATCGGCGGTAGCTCAGGTGAAGGAGCAGAGCTTGGAAGGCCTTATTATCCAGCTTGATACGCCCGGGGGCGCGCTTGATTCAACCCGGTCTATGGTTAAGCAGATACTGGCAGCACCGTTCCCGGTTGTTGTATGGGTCGGGCCCTCTGGGTCCCGTGCTGGGAGTGCCGGAGCATTTATAACTCTTGCAGGTCACGTCGCAGCTATGGCTCAGGGAACCAACATAGGGGCCTCTCACCCAGTGAGTGCTTCGGGAAAAGATATGGGTAACAATGAAGTGTCCCGAAAGGTCGAGGAAGATACCACGGCTTTTATAGAGTCTATTGCCCAGGAACGTGGGAGAAATATCGAAGTGGCTCGCTCCTTTGTTATCGCATCAGCTTCTATTACTGCTAAGGAAGCGCTAGATAATAATGTGATCGATTTGATAGTTCCTGATGTCGCAACCTTATTAGAAAAAATTGATGGGCGTAAAGTTTCAATTTTTGGGAAAAAGGAGCCTTACGAGCTTAGGACTGCTAAAAGCTCGGTGCTTACTTACGAGCGAACACCCAAACAAGAGTTTTTAGAAATCTTATCAAACCCTAATTTATTTTATTTATTATTTGTCGCGGGTTTAATTGGGCTAGGATTTGAGTTGACTCATCCAGGCGCTTTATTTCCGGGAGTTGCTGGCGGTATTTGTATGATTCTCGCTTTGATAGCGACTTCGGTTTTGCCCGTTAGCTTCGGTGCAATGTTAATGCTGCTGGTTGGCGTAGCTTTGATGGTTGCCGAGGTTTTTGTGCCGAGTTTCGGGGTTTTGGGGATTGGCGGGTTTATTGCCTTTGTGGTGGGATCGTTTTTGTTAGTTGATCCAGGCAATGAGCAAGGTCTTCAGGTTTCTTGGTTTACTATTTTACCTGGTGCTTTGACGATCGGAGCGACGGCTGCAACTATTGGCTATTTAGTTTTAAAGGCAGAGCGGTCCAAGCCAACCACTGGGTCTGAGGCTTTGGTTGGATCAGTGGTACAAGTTAAGAATGATTTTGTAGATGGTTACGGTAATGTCCTTGTCGAAGGGGAACTATGGCGGGCCAAATCGCATTCGCCAGATTTGATGATTTCTAACGAAGACCAAGTTGAAGTAGTGGATCGAAATGGTTTACTGCTTACTGTTAAAAAAATAAATAATTCTTAGGAGATTGTATGAGCGGGTTAATTGTTTTAGTGATCGTAGTCGCAGCTTTTTTATCAATGTCGTTGAAGGTGCTTCAAGAGTATGAGCGAGGTGTTGTGTTTCGACTTGGACGTGTTCTTGGTGAGCCGAAGGGTCCTGGTTTATTTATTTTGATACCCTTTATCGATCGGATGAAGAAAATTTCTATCCGAACTATTACTATGGATATCGATCCCCAGGATGTTATCAGTCGTGATAACGTAACCTTGAAGGTAAATGCGGTTTTGTACTTTAGAGTTGTGGACCCCAACCGCGCTGTTAATAATGTAGAAAATTATTTATATGCTACTAGTCAACTAGCGCAAACTCACCTTAGGTCTATTTTAGGTGAGCATACTATGGATGACTTGCTTTCTAGTCGCGAAAAGATCAATTCAAAGCTTCAAGGTATTCTTGACCAGAACACCGATCCTTGGGGCATTAAAGTAATCAGTGTCGAAATCAAGCACGTCGATCTTCCAATTGATATGCAGCGTGCTATGGCTAAAGAAGCAGAAGCTGAGCGGGTACGTCGTGCCAAGATCATTGCTGCTGAAGGTGAGCAACAGGCTGCAGAAAAACTACGGGAAGCTGCCGATACCATTGCTAGCTCATCGGGAGGTTCTGCTATGCAGCTTCGTTATCTTCAAACCCTAAGCGATATTGCCACCGATCAGAACTCAACGATTGTGTTTCCGATACCGCTTGATTTGATCAAGAACCTGACGAGTAAGTAACTTAAAAGAGGAGGGGTTGAAGTGCTACTGCTTTTATATAGCCGCTCACACCTAACCCCTCATAGATCTTATAGTTTGTCGTAACAAGCTCTATCAGTTTGTTTAGCTTTGTTCACAGGTGTATTGAGCCGAAACTGGGTCTATATCACCGTCAAACAGTAAGGAAACTTGGAATCTATTTGACCCCTTATTGAAAGTAAAAACCCAATCATATGTCACAGCACCGTCATCAAAGAAGAGTGAAAAACCTTTTTGAGGATCAAAGTCTTCGATGGCAATAGGTTTCAAACTATATATCGACAAGTCCAAATTTTTCTCATTGGCTAATGTAGTTACTGAAATACTTTGTCGAGTTATCTCTGGGTAACTTTTACCAAAAAACGAAACTTTGAAGTTCTTAGTCACTAATATAGTCGAGTCTTTTGATTTGAGCTTACATGAGTAGGAAACTGTCTTACCGCAAGGACCGACGGTGATGTGTTTATTGGTACTAGCATCTCTTAGGTTTTCATATGTTAACTCTAATTCTTCACTTTTATTACTACTATAATCGGCACGACTAAAGTACTCTTTGCTGTCCCAAGCTAGAGATTTTGACTCAGCCATCGCTATTATTGCCGCAGGGCTACCCCTGTAGCAAAAGTTAGTTTTGGCTTGGTTCATTTTGCAATATCGATAGCGTTTGTTTGGATAGGCGTTAAAGTCGTTTCCATTACAAACAAGCCCTGCATAGTTATTTAAGTCTACAGCGAGATCAAAGTATTTACCTGCTTCGAAGGCTTTCGTGTTTAGCCTAGAGGATATCCGATTGTTACGGTCATTAAGGGATATGCTAAACTTTTGATTTTTTGATGCTGCTCGTAGGTATTCGTGAAGAACTGTTCTTTGGGGCCGACCAAGAAAGTTTCCATCTTCCGGGTTTAACCATTCATCTTTTTGAAGTTCGATAATCCAACGGCCGTTTCTTTTTACAACCCTGGCATCAACCTCTCCACCGTGATCATCGTCGTAGATGAGTTTGTCTACAGGGTCTACGGTAGTTTCTTTGATGGTTTTATAAAGCTGTGTTAGTTCTTCTTTGCTTAGTCTAACCCCCGAGTTTTCAGATGATTCTTTACTGATGTAATCGAGGATTTCATAGCCAGCTGCGATAAATTTTGCTGCTAAATCTTCGCCACCGTTGTCGGTTCGTCCTTCTGCTAACGACTGCTGATTGATCGCAGTCATAAAAAAAATGCTTAAAAATAGTTTGAGTTTCATGGTATTGCCTTTCTCTATATTGGGTTAAAATATTAAGCCGAGATTTTCAGTCAAGCCTTACTCTCCTCGGGTGGTGATTTATCTATTGGGAACATTTGCATAGCCATTGTAAATATCCGGCGTTTGTTTTTGCCTTTATTTGCAATGCAGCTAATCTCATCTTGAAACTTACGAAAGGCATCCTTTACCTTTTCGAGGTCTTGCTCATCAAAACAGAAGGTCGAAGATCCAAAGTAACGCTGATCGACAGTTAATGTTTCGAGGGCCTCTTCAGCTTGGCGAAGATTCTGGTAGTGGTGCTTGCGAATTGCGCTTGAAGGCACATCTCGGGGGGACGAGACAACACGCTGTTTGCGCAGAATTTTATTATTTTTGATATCGATTAAGTTTAACCTAGTTAGCCTCTCTAAGCCGAGCCTTGCTTCGGCTTTTGTGATACCTAATCTCTGGCTAATCCATCCAGGGTCTGCTTGCTGATCGATTATATCTGCCAAACAAAGAATGGCATAGTGGTACCAATCAGCTATTAGATGGAATTCATCGATGTTTAAATATTTTTCAACCTTGGAACCTTTAAGAGTTTGTTTGGAATTGTCGATGACGGACAACAACTCGTCACACTCGATTTGAGAAAGAGCAAGTTTTTTTGAAAACTTTAAAGCTGTTTTTCGGGTGAGTGGCCGTTTGCCATTCATCAGTAGTGACAATAGTGCTGGAGATATATCTAGAGTCTTTGCAAAGGACCGTAACGAGTAGGAAGGGTTTCTAGCGCACCTTTCTGTTAACTTGTTTAGTAGCCAAACTTGTTGGTTAATTTTTTTTCTAGTCAACTCTTCCTCAGCTTCTTAGTTACAGGAGTATGTATCCAAGCTACGAGGTGAGAGCAATAGCCTTTTAAACAAAGTGTTTACAAATGCTTTTGGGCTGTAAATACTCTTTCATATCAGGTGTTTATCTGTGTGGGTTGTGCTGATAATTAGAATGCCCGACCGCTTTCACGATCGGGCATAATATTAATTTACCTATATTGAACCTTAAGCGTTAGGCCCATCTTCAAATTCTGCATCAACCACATTAGGGTCTTTATCTTTCTTGTCACCAGCTGATGCTCCGGAAGCATCTTGCGATGATGCTCCTTGAGTTCCACCCTCTTGCTGAGCTTGCTTGTAAATAATCTCTGCTAGTTTATGAGATTTTTGTTCAAGCGTTTCACGGGCAGTTTTAAGAGCTGCGGCATCGCCACTATCTAGTTTACTTTTTGCTTCAGTGACAGCGTCTTCAAGATCTTTTTTAAGATCTTCAGGGACCTTATCACTGTTATCAGCGATAGATTTTTCGATGCTAAAGATCATAGTGTCAAGAGCATTGCGAGCTTCTACAACTTCTCTCTTTTGCTTATCAGATTCAGCGTTAACCTCAGCATCTTTGACCATTTTATCGATCTCATCATCGCTTAAGGCGGTTGCCGACTGAACCGTAATTTTTTGCTCTTTACCAGTACCCATATCTTTTGCAGAGACCTGGAGGATGCCATTAGCATCGATGTCAAAAGTTACTTCAATCTGCGGAACTCCACGTGGTGCTGGTGGCAGATCAACCAGGCTGAACTGCGCTAAGCGTCTGTTGTCAGCAGCCATCTCTCTTTCACCTTGGAGAACATTGATTTCAACTGAAGTCTGATTGTTCGCAGCAGTTGAAAAAATTTGACTCTTCTTAGTAGGTATCGTTGTGTTTCGCTCAATAAGCTTTGTAGAGATGCCCCCTTGAGTTTCAATCCCTAAAGTAAGCGGTGTTACGTCGAGAAGTAGAACGTCTTTAACATCTCCGGCTAAAACACCAGCTTGAATTGCTGCGCCAATGCCAACAACCTCATCTGGGTTTACCGACTTGTTTGATTCTCGACCAAAGAACTCTTTGACCCGATCTTGAACCATTGGGATTCGTGTTGAGCCACCAACCAAAATAACTTCATTGATTTCCGAAGTAGATAGTCCTGCATCAGCAACCACTGTCTTACAAGGTGATAAAGTTTGATCAACGATACTGTTGATAATTTGTTCAAACTTAGCACGGGTTAAACTAAGGTTTAAGTGCTTAGGGCCTGACTGGTCGGCTGTTAAGAATGGTAAATTGACTTCTGTAGACTGAGCTGAAGAAAGCTCAATTTTAGCTTTCTCCGCAGCCTCTTTAAGCCGCTGCATAGCCATTGGGTCAGAGGAGATGTCAACTCCAGTATCACTTTTGAAGCTATCAACCAAAAACTTGATAAGCTCTTCGTCGATGTTATCACCGCCTAAGTGGTTGTTACCACCAGTCGCTAACACTTCAACAACGCTCTCACCAACTTCTAGGATAGAGATGTCAAAAGTACCACCACCAAAGTCAAACACGGCGATCTTTTCACTTTTCTTTTTGTCTAAACCATAAGCTAGCGCAGCAGCTGTTGGTTCGTTAACAATTCTTTTGACTTCCAAACCGGCAATCTTACCAGCATCTTTTGTAGCCTGACGTTGACTGTCGTTAAAATAAGCAGGAACGGTGATCACGGCTTCGGTGACAGTCTCACCGAGGTAGTCTTCTGCCGCTTGTTTAAGCTTTGACAGCACCTTTGCAGAGATTTCTGGAGGAGTGTATTGCTTACCAGCAATCTCGAAGACAGTCATGCCGCCTTTGCCCTCGACAACCTTATAAGGCATTTTTCCAGACTCATCGCCCCGTTCCTTGAAAGTGGTTCCGATGAAGCGTTTCGCTGAATAGATTGTGTTCTCTGGATTTGTGACTGCCTGCCTACGAGCTGCGCTGCCTACCAAGACTTCACCATCTTTAGTGAAGGCCACGACACTAGGAGTCGTTCTTTGACCCTCAGCGTTCGGTATGATTTTAGCCTGACCTTGTTCCATAACGGCAACCACCGAGTTAGTGGTACCCAAGTCGATTCCAATGATTTTTCCCATGTTCTATCTCCACATGAACCTATTTCTGACATTTCCGGGGTCTTAGCAGTTTTGCTAACCTGACCACTATCTACCTTAAGATACTGATAACATTAGGTTATTGCAAGTTTGCTCCCCTCTCTGACTACAAACATAATGTCAGCCCCTCGAATGTCAAGGGGAGAACATGATATCATAGGAAATAAAGGAGAAGACCATTATGCATGAGTTATCGTGTCCATCTTGCAACTCTACCGCTCAGTTCAACCTGCAGAATGCTGTTCACGTCTGCCAAGTATGCTCGACCAGTTTTACCCTCGATTTGGATACGGGGCAAAAGGAGATTTTTGGTGATCACTATATTATACCGAACACAACCAACGCTCCCGATGTGAAGTCTGCCTCCCATGAGTGGCTGCGTCGTATGCATCACAGGCCAGAGTCGGCTGACGAGGAGTTTGTGGTTTTAGATGTCAGGGGAATGAGTCTACCATTTTGGGTTACATCGATAGATGCTCATACTGTTTGGAGGGGGTTGGTTAAGCGTCATGGTCGAAATACTTTAAACCTGCGGCCGGGATCAAACTATTTGATCGAGAACGGAGAATTTAGAAGAAGTTACCGGTGGGCTGTCAGCGCGAGAAATAATATATGCGAAACCTGGGGGCTAACCCGCCTTCATAGCCCTAAAGAAGCTGTTGCGGTTGATTGGGACGGGTTTCCGCTGGACTCGACATTTTCTAGAGGGCGAATGGAGCCAGCGACTGAGCAAGTTTCCATAGGGGGGGACGAAGAATCAGGCGGTGTCTACGCTCAAAGGGAGTTTTTTGATTATAAGTACTCTAATGGACTGTCTATTATGTCGACCCAGGTAGATTCTGACGAGGCGCTGAGGCGTGCTCGCAGGCATTTAGAGCTTTATCATTCCCGCTTGGCTGATTTAGACGTCGACTACTTAGTAGATATCAGAACGGAGATGGAAATCGCAGGAATCCAGCTTATACACTTCCCGGTCTGGCACGCAACTTACCAATACCGACCACAGAGTGCGTTAAAGCATTTTTACCGGCCAGTTGTTAAAAATATATTAATTGATGGTAACGGCAAAGGTATCATGAAGAGCGAACTAGCAGTGATCCATAATGACAAAGTAGTGGTCAATGCAATCGTTTGTGCGCTGATTTCTGCGATGTTTTTACTGCTGGGTGTTTTAGTTCATCCTGCATTTTACTTTATATCTTTATTTTCTTTGATTGTTTCTGGTGCTAGCGCGTTTATAGCTTTGAGTAAAAGTAATAAGCAGACAAAGCAGGGGCTCAATCACGGCGCATTAAACTCTGTAGTGAGTTCTAGCACCGAGCAACCCGCCGAGTCAGCGGCCTCTTAGTGGTAGGCTCTAAACTTCAGGTGTTGCTTCCGGTACCGCATCTGTGGGAAGTGCGGTCGTTGAGCCAAAGATTAAATCCAAGCGTTCTATTAATAACTCTTTATTGAAGTACTTTGGTACAAACAAATGCTCGGGTATCTCTTCCTTGTAGGCTTCTATGACTTGTGGCTCCGAAGCTAGGTAACTAATAAATAAATATTTGGGTTTGTAACCTTTGCCGCTAAAGCATGTTTGAACAGTGCGAAAAAATTCAATTCCATCCATCTTAGGCATAATGATATCGACACTTATTAAGTCAGGTTTTACGCTTTCCAGCAGCTCTAGTGCTTCTACCCCATCTGAAGCCATACCGACTACCTTGAGGCCTAAGCTTTTATAAAGAGCTTCCAAGTTTCGCCGTACCTTTATCATATCGTCAACGATCATTACTGATTTTCCGGCCCAAATGTTATCCATCAGTATCTCCTAAGTTCAAAAAATTCTGCCTTATACCTTTTAAACAATAACAACAGCGCCCATAGCAGACAACTTCCGCGTAAAAATGGTGGTAACGCATACAAACCTACTAGGTTTTCAAAAGGAGCCCCTATAAGATTGTAATAGTATTGAATCACAAAACTAAACCCTTCTAAATGAAAAAAAACCTCCCAGACTAAATTATGGTTTGGCGGAAGAAAAACCGTAGCAAATAGCGCTATAAAAAGAGGGCTGAAAATAGGAATGAGAAGCAGGTTGAAGATAATAGCAAATGGGGTGAGTTGATTTAAAAGGGCGTATATCCACAGGAACAGAAACCAATATATTTTAAGGGTTTCTAGTGCCCAGTCTTTTAGCGTCTTGCCGCGGTCCAGGTTGCTACTGGAAAATATCAAATATGCTCCCCAGCTTAATGCAGAACCCAGGCCCCAAATACCCTCGGGAAATAATAAAATCTGAGCCGCTCCAGCGAAAATAATTGCGCATAGACGTGAGCTTCTTGAACCTATCATTTTGAGTATATTAGCTGATGTAAAAATAAGTGCTGCTCTTTGGGCTGATACTGGAAAACCGAGTACTAAGCAAAATAAAACAATCACTATGATGCCGATTACTCGAATTGTTATGACAAGGTAGGGTATGAAAATGGGGTTAATTATTTTTAAGCTGTATAAGATCAGTATAGGTGTTTTTAGTAGGCTCATTAGTACTACAGCAATGAAGCCGATATGAAGCCCGCTAATAACCAGTAAGTGGTACATCCCTAGCCCTTTAAAAGATTGTACTTGGCTGCTTTCGAGTAGTGACTTGTCTCCTAATAAAAGTGCCTTGCACCATGGTTGGATGCCCTCAGGCATTTTAGTGATTTGCATTCGTAGCTGCCTGGCATAGTCGCGCCAAGCATGTTGAGCTGATATACTCCTTGACGTCGGTCTAAAATAGCAGACTTTACTGCAGGAAATCGTGCCTTTATCCCCTGGCCAACCTCGCCCGCGGACGCTGTAGTGGTTTTTATCATGGTCTTGTACAATCAATATGCCGGAGCTTCTCGTAATGCCTTGTCTTGCCTCTAAAACCTCAACGGAAACGACCTGCTTTGATGGTGGTGCGTAGTGCAGACGAGCCCACACTGATGCGAGCAGGGCTAGCAGGATCGCCTGTAGGAATACTGGCATAACCTTGAGATATTTGCCTGCTGCAAGCAAAAATAAAGGTATATATATAAGAGCCTGCGCATTTTGACGGGTAAACTCAGAGAGGTTTTGAGTTTGACTACAGATAAATGCGGATAACACGAATACTATGATCCCAAATATAATATTGAGCATATGCTCGGTACTCCATTAAATCGGCTAGATTGTAATCTTGAAGTATGGCTGCGTGCCAGAGACTATTGAGCTTGTTTATGGTAGAATGGCAATTGTCTTTGCGAGTCATTTATTAGTGCACCCCGTCAGTTAGTGGTGGTGGAATTATTAACTCGAGTGGTTTATGGAATATAGGTGGAGTCAGTTAGCCGATTACCCTTCCTTAGAGGATTGGTTTCGAACTATGGCCAAGAAAACTTTAAGTTTGGACCATCCAGCAGATAAGTTTATTATGAGTATTGATAAACTTCTTCGTAGCGAGAGTGAACACCGGCTTTCAGTATGGTTTCAGGAAGTTAATCAGTTTATCGATAACTCCAGCAACATCTATGCAGACCTTATAAGGATAGAGCAGGTGCTCGCAGACCATAGCTTTGATTTGATGGGCTTTGTTTCTGAGCTTGGTGAACTAGCGGTGATAAATGATAAGGGCAGGGCCTTTTACAGCTGCATTGGCATGTTAGCTGATCAAAGCGGTTTAGCTGCATTTCGTTTTCTAGCAGCCTGGACTGCGCTTAATACCGGGCAGCTTCAGGAGTGTGTCGCTGAGTGTGAGAAGGTTGAACAGCCTATAGCCTGCATCTATACAATCCAAGGACAGGCAATGCTAGAGTTGGGAATGGCAGAGGAAGCTGTCGACTGCTTGCATGCAGCGACAAAACTTTCATCAAGTGAAACCTTAGCATTCTTTCAGCTTGCGAAAGCTTATCATGCCCTCTCCGATTATAAGTCAGCATGGAAAGCATTGGTCGATTGTGAGGCACTGACTGGTCAAAACATTGAAGTCGCGACTTTTTTTGGGTTGATCGCTCTATGTGAGCCTACTGAAGACCGGCTTAAGTATTGTTGGGACAGGCTTAGTCCGTATCTATCTAATGAAGGTGAACAGTCTGAACTGGTTTTTATGCTGATGGACCTGTCTTTTACCGCTGAAATTCCAGAGTGGTTTTCAAACATTGTCGACCGTGTCGATTGGGAGCAAACCAAAAAGAATCCAGCTTTTTTTAACAAGCTTCCTTGGATACTCAGCAAACTAGATGGTCTTCATTGGTCTCAAGAAAATATCGTTTTTTTAGATAAAGTTGCTCAGGTTGAAAAAAGCGGTTAAATGTCTGCTGCAAACAGCTCATCTTTTCGCGCTAGGGCTTCTTCCATAAATTTTTTGTGGAGGCCGTGCCCAGGCTTATTTACGATAACCCGGCCAATTATTGGAGCACCTAAAAGAAATAGGTCTCCAATGCAATCTATTAGTTTATGACGAACAAATTCATCTTTATTGCGCAGTCCATCTTGGTTCATAATTCCGTCATCAGTGACCACGATAGCATTTTCAAGAGATCCACCTTGGGCAAGCCCTATACTCTTCAGGTAGTTTACTTCGTTGATATGACAAAAAGTCCTGGAGTCCGCTAGGTTCATAAAGTTATCCGTAGAAAAAGCAAAGTCTATCGATTGGCGGCCGATAAAGCCTTCTCCAAAATCAATACTGCAGTAGTAGCTAGTTTCACTGGCTGGTTTTATGGTGACCGACCGATCGTCATCTTGGAAGGTAAATTCCTTTTTTACTACAAGCGATTTGCGTCGAATATTCTGCTGTTTAAGTCCAGCTTTGAGAAACTCGGTGGCAAAAGGTAGCGCACTACCATCCATGATAGGAACCTCGGAGGCATCTAATCTTACTTCGGCATTGTCGATACCAAGACCTAAAAAAGCAGCCATCAGGTGCTCAATAGTACTCACCGACCTAGATCCTTCCCCTAAGGT
>JANQHA010000494.1 GCA_028282865.1 Oligoflexales bacterium | reverse complement strand
GGGGTGTTGATCGTTACGTCGATTCAACTTTTCTTGATCAAATGTTCGGGCTATCGTCGGTAGGCATGAGGCAATACAATAACCTCATCGATCCTTACACCAGACAGCTAGCCTATCACGGAATTCATGAAATCGGCCAAGCATTTGTCGATGTCGAGCGCGAAGATTACGGCTGCACATTGTTCGCTCTAAAATATAAAAGCTCTTGGCTTATCGGCAGAAACTTTGACTTCGAAGTTGGCAGAATATTCGATGAAGAAAAAACTATGCAGTGGCATTTTCCACAAGATGGTTATGCTTATTTATCTATTATCTGGGCAGGAATGGTTGGTGCAGTTACCGGCATCAATGAGCACGGGGTCTATATCTCGATAAATGCGGCAGGTAGCCAAGACTTTCGCCGTTATGGCACGCCGACCACATTGGTGGTCACAAAAGCTCTTCAAACTTCGAAAACAGCGGAGGAAGCAGTTGAGCTAATCAAAAAAGAAACCGTCTTTATCACCGATATATTTACAGTTGGCGATAAAGATCACATCTATAAAATAGAGAAGTCACCGCGAAAGACCAAGGTCAACAAAGTTCTATCAAACGACGTGGTCACCAATCACCTCTCTGACCCAGCCTTCAAGGAGGACAAGATCAATCAATACCGGCAAACAGATCTTACAACCAAGTTACGCTATGATAGAGGAAAACAACTCATCGAATCTATCGACATCATGGGTGACAACCCAAAGCAGGCCGAATCCAAGCTACTTGATCTGTTACGAGACAAACGTAACTCTAAGGGTGACATGCTCCACCGCGGCAACAGACAAGCGATCGATGCCCTCATCGCCTCACACGCTGTGATCTACAGCCCCGCTAACAATGCCATCTTTGTATCGGAAGGACCAGCATTGGTCGGGGCATTTCGTGGCTTTGATCTAAAAAAAAGCTTTACCAGCAAAAAGCCTGAGCCGATTTATTCGTTGCCAGAAGACCCAGGTACTTCGAAAAAGAAGTTTTATCAATTAAAGAAACTGCTAAAACTCACCGCTTCGGCTCAGAAGCTCATTCAAAATAAGCAATGCAATAAAGCAAATGAAGCCCTAACCGAAGCACAATCACTCGGCATCGGCCATGCAACTCTAAGCAGAACTTTAGGGGACCTTTATCAGTGTTTAGGAAGTAAAAAACAAGCCAAGCAATTCTGGCAAAATGCCTTAGATCTAAAGCCTGCATATAGAAAACAAATATCTTACCTTAAGAAAGCGATGCAGCAATGAAACGAATCATCTCCATATCCGTAACAGTAGCAATCATAGTACTATCGATAGAAATCTTATACCGAAGGTGGGTGCTTTACCAGATACCAAGCCAAATTGATGCTTGGTGGTGCTATGGGTTAATTATGATGAACGGGGTTTATTGCTTTAGCAAATATCGAAAGTTTCGCAAATAAGATTACCAAACTGGTCATAAAATAGTTTTTTATGGTATTATAACTGGGTTGTTGGCTTAACAATTTAGCTAAAAAAGGTCGTTAGTAGCATGAAGTTTTTTATTATTTTGACCTCTGTGTTTTTAACTCTGAGCTCGAACCTAGCTATCGCAAGCATAAATCTATGCACCACCTTAGATGATGTTATAAACCCACTCAGAACGGGAGATACTAATTGGGAATACTTGGAAGGAAAAAAACTTCCCGACTCCGTGGCAAATAGTATTGCTGATGCCCGAGATAACCCATCCTCTCAATTAACGCATTTTCAACAACGAGGAGAAGCGGCAGTACGTAAAACTTTAATATCGTGGTCTGAAGGATACGAGAACGCTATGAAAAGGCGCAAGTCTTCTGACGAGGCAACCCTTCAAAGAATAAGAAAGAGAGCAAATAAAATCGTTACATATGGATATATATTTTTGGGATCTTCTTTAATTAGTCTCACCTCAGCTATTGCGGCCGATCAGTATTGGATGCTCTGGATTACTGCTGCAACCGCAGTAACCGCCTTAAAGAAGGGTTCTGATATATCGAAAATTATAGAGGAGTTTGATAAAGTAAGTAAAAAACTACAACCATCCTACTCTAAAGACTTTCCCCATGATAACAAAGCGAGGAAGCTTCACGCCGAAGCTATGGGCTCACCACATGAACACCCACTTGTCATTGAATTTACCGGAGAAACCCGAGACGGTAACAGCGAACTCAAACACATCGTCATATTAACCTGGGAAGGCAGTGAACCTATCCTTACTGTTTTACGGGATGAAAAGTTTTAACTTGCTTGAATCATTTTAAAGGAGAGCCCAAATGACCACCGCAAACGACCCTCTCAACTACGGACAGTTCTCAGTCAGTCTTAACGTCAAAGATATTCATAAATCCCACGAGTTCTATACCACTTTAGGATTCAAAGAAATTGCTGGAGACATCAATCAAAAATGGATCATTCTATCAAACGACTGTGCCGTGATCGGATTATTTGAAGGCATGTTTAGTGGTAATATGATGACCTTTAATCCGAAAGATGTTCGCGGTCTGTACAAGTCTCTAAAAGCCAAAGGCATCGAATTCACCAAAGAACCCGAAGGAGAGTCCGGCCCGAGTCACACCAGCTTAGTAGATCCCGACGGCAATGTGATTCTATTGGACCAACACTAACAGATCAAAACCTTAGTATAGTCTGCCACATAGCGCATAACACCGGCTGTATTTAGGCTTGACCGACTATACCCGCTCAAGTATTGTAATGGTCGTAATCGTAGGTGTTTAATATTATAACAACAGAGTCGACAATGGAACCTGCCTTCAGCGGCGCCACTATCGTTTTGCCTTTAATAAACGAGACAACCAGTCTAGAGCAAACAGTTGAAATTTTAGAAAATGAAAATGGCGACGATATCTGTGAGTACCTAGTCATTGTCTGCAAAAAAACAACAGAACAAGCACGGAGGGTTAGCGAGAAACTCCAGTCAAAGTTCCCTAAGAAGCTTAAAATTGTAGAACAAACCCGACCATTTCTTGGTGGAGCTATCCGCGATGCTTTTGACATTGCCAAAGGCAGCCATACGGTGATGATGGCTACCGACCTCGAAACAGACCCTAAAACGGTTAAGGAATTTATTCGACATGCACGACTTAATCCAAAATCTATTGTCACTGCTACCCGGTGGTCTGGGTCCGGGGGTTTTTCAGGTTACGACCCGCTAAAGTATATCCTCAATTTCTTATTTCAATGCATCTTTAGAATTCTTTATCGAACCCGCTTATCAGACCTAACTTTTGGATTTCGGATATTTCCCACTGACTTGGTGCAACGCATCGACTGGGTGGAACTCAAGCACCCTTTCTTATTCGAAACCATCGTAAAGCCGCTAAAGCTAGGAATTCCCGTGACCGAAGTTCCCTCGGCATGGAAGTCTCGTGATGAAGGTGAATCTCAAAATACGTTTATGACAAATTTTATCTATTTTCGAGTCGGTATAAAAGTTTGGCTACAGCCACCATCTCAATTTTACAATGAACCATTAAACACAGAACTACCTCAAGAGGCGCGCTAATGAAAAAAGTGATTGTTACAACAACCATTAACTCACCTACAGAAGCAATTGATAAATTTGCCAATATGTCTGACTGGGAACTCGTTGTAGTAGGAGACAAAAAAACACCAGCAGATTACAAACTTCCACGGGGAACCTTTTTGACCTGCGACGACCAAGAGGATTTGGATAAAGAGTTATCAGACGCTATAGGGTGGAACTGTATCCAGCGGAGAAATTTCGGTCTAGTTTGGGCTC
>JANQHA010000453.1 GCA_028282865.1 Oligoflexales bacterium | reverse complement strand
TTTTTGACTTCGAATTTATGGGGGGCAGTATGGGCTCAGTGGTTGGTGAGAAGTTGACTCGGCTATTTTTGCGAGCAGTCGAGAAGCGGCAGCCAGCTATCGTGGTCTCCGCTTCTGGCGGTGCCAGGATGCAAGAAGGTTTAATGAGCCTGATGCAGATGGCAAAGACTTGTGCAGCCTTGACTAAGCTTCGTGATACTGGGGTCCCTTTTATCTCGATACTCACCCACCCCACAACCGGTGGTGTCGCCGCCAGTTTTTCCATGTTAGGTGACGTTAATATCGGTGAACCTGGTGCGCTGATTGGCTTTGCCGGTCCGCGGGTTATCCGGCAAACAATCGGAGAAGAACTTCCCGAAGGGTTCCAAAGGTCAGAGTACTTATTAGAGCATGGGATGTTGGATATGATATGCCATCGAGACACGATGCGACCCAGAGTAGCCCAAATTCTTAATATGCTGTTTCCTGTGACGTCTAACTAGGTGTTTTTGTGTTTGAGCAGTTGTTTGCCAAGCGAGCTGAGCAAGTCAAGCCCAGCTTAGAGAGGATGAAAACAGCCTATCCTTTGCTTGGCTTTCCTGGAAAAGACACTCCTAGTATTTTAATCGGTGGCACTAATGGTAAAGGCTCTACGGCCGGCTTTCTTTGGAGCCTACTTGCGACGCAATATTCCAATGTTGGGCTGTATAGCTCTCCGCATTTGGTACGTTTTAGCGAACGGTATTGTTTTTCACATAGAAACTTTGATGATACCGATGTTCTGAATCAGGCTAAACAAATAGAGGCGCAGCTTCCCAAAGAACTTTATCAGCAGCTGTCTTTTTTTGAAGTCGCTACTCTCATTGCTATGCAGGCATTTGAGCGTGAGGGTAATGACTTTAATATCTACGAAGTTGGTATGGGAGGAACCTGGGACGCTACCAATATCGTAGAAGCTTCGTGTTCAGTGATTGTAAGCGTCTCATTGGATCATCAAAAGTTCCTAGGCAACACCATTGCTGAAATTGCCTCAGAAAAAGCCGGAATCATCAAAGAAGGCAAACCGGTCTTTTTGGGCTCCTTTTTTGCCTCTAAAGATGGCGAGGAGGCGCGTCAAGTTATCTGCCAAGTAGCTGAGAGTAAGAATGCTGCTGTTTTTTTGACCGGCACTAGGTCGCTCGAGGAAAGCGGAGATTTTTTACGATTGAGTGATTATTTCCGACCACTCTGGCAAAGGTCTGCAGTATTAAAAGATAACTTCTTACTTGCCTATCAGGTATTTAATCACCTGGTAGGTGATCAGCCTATGGCTCAATTAGATGATAAAATGATGAAAATCCCTGAAACTCTGACCGGAAGATACCAGCCTCTCATTTTACGAAATTGGGACAATAAGGAGCTTATACTCGATGTATGTCACAATACGGCGGGTGTTGAAAAACTGGCTCAGCACGTCCTGGAGAGCTTTAGTGCCAAGACTTTGCCAGCTTTGATCTGTATTTTAGCTGATAAGGACATAAATCCAATGCTCGATCTTTTGCGGGGAATTTTTGCGCCTATTGTGCTATTTAAAATAAAACATGAAAGAAGCTTTGATACGGATGATCTAGCCGCTCAGCATAGCCATCTTGAGGTTCACGATAGTTTTGAGGATGCCTGGAGAAAGGTTATTAGTTCCTGGGATCACTCTGTACCTTGGGTGGTGTGCGGTTCGGTAGCAGCGGTAGGAGAGGTGATTGAGTATTTTTCAGCGGATAAAAATCTTGCTGATGAGTTTGTTCTGGCTGGCGTCGATCCTACTCGTTGATAAGCCCAAGTTATTGGCTCAAGATGATTCTAACGCTCCAGTAGACGAAACTGGTCAATTTAATAGCATTCTTCCCGCCGATTTAGGTCCGCAGATGTTTTTTGACGCCGAGACCACCGAATTTAGTCGAGATGGCAATAAGCAGATTTTTAGCGGAGATGTGGTCGCAGTTGGCAATGGGGTTATGTTGACAGCTGACAAGATTTCGATGGATCGTAGCCGATTTACCATGGTTGCTGAAGGCCATGTAGTTCTTTTGACCACCAACCAGGTGTTTCTCGGAGACAAGGTCACATATACGACTAAGACTGGTGATTTCTTGCTAATCAATAGCACCATGATAGCAAATGATTCTTCGACCGCCGAACGTTATAGCAAGAAGCTACTTGGGTTTTCTCCTATCGAGTTAGCCTTTCAAGCCCAGCGAAATAAACGCCTCAATGTTATCGAAACCAGAAAGGATGAGTTGAGAAACCAGTATGTATCTCAGCATCAATATCAAAAAGACATTGACCCACCAGAAGAGCTGATTGATAGATATTCGCTTTTGCTTGAGCAAGAAGACTTGATGAAAGAGCAGGATAACCCTTTTTTCGCGCGCATGTCTAAGGATCGTCGCCGGCGCTACAAAGCACGCAGGCTTTATTGGGAGCGCGGACTGAAAGAAGCGCAAGCTAAACAAAAGAATAAGCCCGTGACCGCTTTTTTTCGCATTGATGGTAAGGAGCTAATCCGAAAAAATAGCAACGATTATGAAGCTAACGAAGCTTATTGGACTCCCTGCAAATGCGCTGATGACGAGGAGCCGGCATGGGGTCTTAGAGCAAATTCGCTCGAGGGTCATATGGAAGGCTACATTGATTTTTACCACCCCGTGCTGGAAATCAAAGGGATTCCGGTTCTGTATTTGCCTTACTTGAAGGTCCCGGTAAAAGAGCAACGGCAGTCAGGTCTTCTCATGCCGACCTTTGCTCAACGAAGTGATGCAGGAAATATTTACTCGCAGCCAATTTATTTTGCTCTAGCAGATGACTACGATATGACGCTTACCACTGAAATATATGAGAAGCGTGGTACCAAGATTGGCGTCGAGAGTCGCTATCAGCAGAAACAGTACTCCGGGTGGACTTTGAATGTCGAAGGCATCAGAGACCGGGCTTGGAATGATGATTTAAGACGTCGTCACGAAGCCCGCGAGTATTACTACGATGATAGCGACACTGATTTAAATGCTTTTTGTGAATCTGAAATCGCTGACGATGATGAGCATCGAGAGCAGAAGATCGATCAGTGTATTCGTCAATCTAAAGCACGCATGGCAGATCCCGGTAATTTATGGCGTAGTTCACAGACCTGGAATGGAATGAGCATACTCGCTCCTAGGCTTACCTTCGTAAGTGAGGGGCGGTTGTATTCAGACCACAGGTACGTCGAGGATCTGACGCTTTACGAAGACTTTCAAAGTGCGCTGGAGGGAGGCTCGAGAGCTGCACAGTTTGCTACGGCAAAACATCAAACTCATTTAGATGGCAAAAACTTTTATGCCGGAGTAGGGGGCAGCTACGGTGACAGCGTATTGGGCCGCACTAGGTTCTACGGTCAGCAGCTACCATTGAAGTTAGATATTCAATCGAGGATGTACTCCATAGATCGTGGTTATTCTCCTATTCCAATCT